>QNAP01000073.1 GCA_003641795.1 Thermotogae bacterium
ATAATAGATACCCGAGGAAGTGACAAATCCCCCACGCTCACACAGCTTGCACTCGCTTTTTTCCTCCTTCGCATCCACAAAACGACCCTCGCGAAGAGATAGAGATAGGGATTTCACATAGCAGAATGCTTGTTGTGCTCCGCTTTTTCCCTCGCTCGCACTCACAAACAGGCACTTCCATGAAGATTCAACATCCTGTTTCAGCTTCATGCTCGCTACTTCCATGTAGCTCGGTGCCCGTTTGTATGAGTGCTCGCTTCGGCGCTTCGCAAGACAAGCTTTCTGCAATGTGGAATCAAGTGGGAAGGAAAGCAAAAGCTTGTCCAGCTGATCAATGATCTTTACAACATCGCTTTTTGAAAGTTCTTGTGGTGCCATTCATTTGGGCCTCCTTTCTTGTTTTGAGATATTTCAATGGTGCCGCCATTGAAATTTGGGAGGCCTACTTTTTTCGTGGCATTCTACTCTGATTAATCAATCCTTCTTTACCTCGCCCCAATTTGCTTGCAGTATGTCTTAACAAGAGAGCATCTGGATTAAGTTGTGATGAAGCAGCCTTCACAAGTCCTCATCTTTTCCACAATTTGTGAGCTCCTCTCAATTTTTTGTACTCAAAACCCACCTATAATCAAAAAAACGTCGTAATTCAATCCATTTCGTGTTACAGGAGGTGTGGCAGGTGACAGAAAGGCGGCAAGTCAAAAAGGAGGCGAAGTTCGAAGATTTTCCTTTGAGCGAAGTCCCCTTGAGTGAGCGCAAAGGTTTTTGGTCGGTTTCCCTGGTGCTCTTAGGGTTTACTTTCTTCACAGCTACTATGTGGGCAGGAGGTTCACTGGGTAGCGCGTTCAAATGGGGTGAATTGGTGACATTGATCGCCATCGGTAACCTTCTGCTCGGAGCCTACGTAGCAGTCCTCGGGTATATCGCTTACAAAAGCGGTTTGAGCACCGTGCTTCTTGGCAGGTACAGTTTCGGAGATTGGGGTAGCAAATGGCCTGACTTCGTCCTCGGGTTCACGCAGATCGGTTGGTACGCTTGGGGAACCGCCACTATTGCGATACTGTTGGTCGAGTCCTTAGGCATACCAGAAGCTTGGAAGGTCTTACTCATGATTGTCTTCGGGTTTGCCTTTTGTTGGACAGCATACGTAGGTTACAGAGGACTGGAGATCCTCTCGAGATTTGCCGTGCCCCTCATGACCATCCTCATCATTTGGAGCATGACCATAGCCACCAAGGATGCTGGAGGCTTGGCAGGGCTCATGAAGATCGAGCCCACTGCACAGATGAGTGTGGGGGCAGCTATAACCGTGATCTTCGGTACCTTCGTCAGCGGCGGAACCCAGTCCACCAATTGGACTCGCTTTTCCAGGACTGCTTTCACTGCGGTTGTGGGAAGCCTCTTGGCCTTTTTTATAGGCAACGGTCTCATGGTTTTCGCCGGGGCTTATGGAGCGTTGGTATATCAAGAACCCGACATTGTCAACGTGTTGAAGATACAAGGGTTGTTAGGTTGGGCCATCGTGATGCTCTTCGCCAATATCTGGACCACTCAGGACAACACCATATACAACTTTTCTGTGGCCGGATGCAATATGTTCAGGACAGAGAAGAGGAGATACTTCACCCTGGGCGGTGCAGCCATTGGAACAGTGCTCGCTATCTTGGGTATGTACAACTGGCTGATACCTTATCTCGTTCTGCTGGGCACTTTCATTCCTCCCATCGGTGGCGTTATCATGGCCGACTTCTTTGTGAAATATAAGGGTAAATACCCAAAGTTCTCTCAGGTAAGGTTCCGAAAGTTTAACTGGCCAGGTATTCTGGGATACATCGTTGGTGCGCTTCTGGCCAAGTTCAGTCCGGGTATCCCTCCCATCAACGGAATTATCGGTGCTTTTGTGGGGTACGCAGTCTTCTATTGGATTTTCAAGGCTTTTGGTGTGAATGTTGAACATCAAGTTGTACCTGAAACTGAGTGAGAAGAGGAAGTAGAGGTGAACCTTGATGGATCTGATTATTCGCAATGCACGTTTGAAAGGTCAAGACAATCTCAAAGATATTGGTGTAAATGGCGACAGAATCGTGGCTATCAGAGATAAGATTGAAGAGAAGGGGACTACTGAAATCGATGCAGCTGGCAACCTTGTAACACCTCCTTTTGTGGATCCTCACATTCACCTTGACGCTGTACTCACAGTTGGAGATCCTCAATACAACATGAGCGGGACTCTCTTAGAGGGTATAGAAATCTGGAGCAAAAGAAAAGCGAAGCTCACCTTCGACGATATCAAGAAACGTGCTATAGAAGCCATAAAATGGGAAGTCGCTCAGGGAACACTGAAGATCAGGACTCATGTAGACGTTTGTGATCCAAGTCTTGTGGCACTTGAAGCGATGGTTGAAGTGAAGAATGAAGTGAAAGGATTAGCGGATCTCCAGATAGTGGCGTTCCCCCAAGAAGGCATCGTGAGTTATCCGAACGGTAAAGAGCTCATGAGAAAAGCACTCGAGAAGGGCGCTGATATCGTTGGTGGTATCCCCCATTACGAATGGTCCAGAGAGGACGGTATAGAGAGTCTTGACATCGTCTTCGAGCTCGCCAAGGAGTTCGACAAGGACATCGATGTGCATATCGACGAGACCGACGACGACCACTCCAGATTTACCGAGTACTTAGCTTCGAAAACGCTAAAAGAAGGCTACCAAGGACGCGTCACCGCCAGTCATACCACAGCTATGCATTCCTACAACAACGCTTACGCCTTCAAACTCATAGGACTTCTCAAAAAAGCTGGGGTTAACGTTATCACAAATCCCCTCGACAATATAGCTCTGCAAGGAAGATTTGATACCTATCCCAAGCGTCGGGGTTTGACACGGGTAAAGGAACTTCTCGAAGCGGGGGTTAACGTCGGAATAGGCCACGACTCCATTCTCGACCCCTGGTACCCGCTGGGTCGAGGCAACATGCTCCAAGTTGCCTTCATGTGTCTCAACGTTACCCACATGACGGGGTACAACGAAATGCTCAAAATTTTCGACGCCATAACTGTGAACTCCGCCAAAATATTCAGGCTCAAAGACTACGGTATAAGAGAAGGCAATCGCGCAGATATCGTAGTCCTCAACGCCCCCAGTGAAATCGAAGCGATCCGTCTCATGGCAGAAGCACTGTACGTGATAAAGGACGGAAAAGTCGTTGCGAACACACAACCAGCGTCTTCAACTGTCAACGGCGAAAGCATTACCTTCAGAGTGTCCGGTATATACGATTAACATATCAACAGTGGAATTTGAAAAAAGACTCGTTGCAGAACTTTAGAATTCGTCTTCCAACGACTTTGAAGACGCTCAATACCATTCTCCTTTTGTGTTCCTCTCTTCGCATAAAAAGCGCCCTGAAGGGCGCTTTTTACAGGCTGGCTGAAATATGTGTTCCCCTCTCTTTATCACCATCTACATTTCCTTGCTTCAAATGCCCAAGAGTTTGTGCGCTACGACGAAATAGATGAGCATACCGCTCACGTCCACAATGGTCGTTATCACTGGCCCTGCCATGACAGCAGGGTCGATCTTCAACAACCTTCCGAGGAAGGGTAGAATGGTCCCCAGAACGTTGGCATATACTATCACCAAAAGGAGTGCAAAAGCTGCGGTAACGTTGACCAATATGTTGTCCGTGATAAAAAATGCTCGGATAAAAAGCAGGCCGCCCAACGATGCCCCGAGAATCACTCCCATGAGAACCTCACGCCAGAAAACTCGGAACCAGTCCTTCATCTTCACCTCACCCAAAGCCATCCCTCGAATTATGAGAGCTGAGATTTGTGCTCCAGCATTTCCTCCTGTTCCCACCATTATGGTCATAAACGCTGCGAGTATCGGTACAGCACTGATCAGTGCCTCAAACCTGGAAACCACGAAGCTGTTCATGCTTTCCAAGAGCAAGAGGATCGCCAGCCACGGGAAGCGTTTACCGAAGAACGTGGTCATGGTTGTATGAAAATACGAGGTATAAGTTGCGTTCACACCTGCCATCTTTTGTATATCCTCCGTGGCTTCCTCTTCAATGATGTGAACCACATCGTCGAGGGTTACAACACCCACAAGCCTACGGGACGCGTCCACAACTGGCACAGCATAGAGCTCGTGTCGTTTCATCAGAAGAGCCACGTCTTCTTGATCATCGGTGGTGAGAACGTAAACAGGTTCTCTGTCAGCAATCTCGCTCACCACGAGCTCGTCTGGAGCTGTAATGAGGTCTTTCAAATCAACAGTCCCCGTCAACCTATCATCTCCGTTTACCACAAAGATGGTGTCTATGGTGGCTGCTGATTTTCCTTTCTGCCGAACCTTTTTTAAGGCATCTCGCACGATCGTATCCTCGCCGACGTCAATGAACCGGGGATTCATGAGTCTCCCCGCTGAGTTTTCTGGGTAATTCAGGATCTCCAGAGTCTCTCGGCGTTCCTCGGGAGTCATCAATTCCAAGAGGGCTTGTACCACCTGTGGAGGCATCTCGTCCAGTAATTCCGCTCTATCGGAGGGTTCCATACCTTCGATGATATTTCTCAGTGTCACATCACTTTTAAGTGACTCGATGATTTCGAGTTGCTCATCTGGTTCGAGCTGTGCAAAAACTTCGGCTGCAGTTTCTTGTGGAAGAAGACGAAAAATAACCACCTTTTCGGTGGTATCCAGTTCCTCTATCATATCGAGGACCCTTCCAGAAGACTGGTCTTGCAAAAGGAGCTTTAACGTCTTCAAATCGCCACGCTCTATCAGTTTGCGAACGTCAACTTGGAACTCTACCTTCATGCTCCGACCTCCTTTCTTCTCGTTTTTTCAACTAAGGTGGACGGCTACTCGGACAATCATCTCCCATGGTCAAACCTCCCTTCAACTGCTGGAAGCTTGGAATATGCATTCGAGATAGGGTGATCTCACCAATTCACCAGAAACGAAAGCCACCTGGACGAGATACGAAAAATCGCAGAGCTTGTAAGATTCGTTCATTCTTCTGCTCCATTCTTGAGGGCATTTCCACAAGGCTGCGCTTGAAGTATAATAGCACAAACTATTCTGAGATTGTGGAGGTGGAAAGATTGAGAATAGCTGTTGTTGGAGCCACCGGCGAAGTCGGCAGAATGATGGTGAAAGTGTTGGAAGAGTATGGAATAGAACCGTCAGAGCTTCGACTCTACGCGTCGAGACGTTCGGCAGGCACGAAGTTGATCTTTCAAGATCGAGAGATCACGGTAAGTGAACTCACGGAAGAGGCGATGAAAGATGGATTTGACTACGCTCTCTTCTCCGCGGGAGCCGATGTCTCCAAACATTTCGCTCCCATCGCGGCATCCCACGGTACCATCGTGATAGACAATTCCTCAGCCTTTCGTCTCGTCGAAGGGATACCTCTGGTAGTGCCCGAAATAAACGGATATCTGGTGGATGATTATCGTGGTATCATAGCCAATCCCAACTGCTCCACGATACAGATGGTACTCTCACTCTACACGGTACACAGAGAGTTCGAGATCCGTAGAATTGTGGTGTCAACCTATCAAGCAGTTTCCGGCGCAGGCAGGAAGGCAATCGACGAACTCCAGAAACAGATGGAGGGTTCGGATGAACATTCGATTTTCCCGCAAAAGATCCACCTAAACGTGATTCCACAGATTGGCAGTTTCGATGAAACTGGATTTTCCACAGAGGAGTTGAAGATGATCAACGAAACCCGCAAGATCTTGAACGATCCCTCAATTGATGTTGTGCCGACCACCGTACGTGTCCCTGTTCTGTATGGCCACTCCGAAGCGGTCTACGTTGAGACGAAGAAACCTTTTGAAAGTTACCAGCAGTTGCGTGAAACGATAGAAAGGGCCGAGGACGTCAAAATCGTCGATGATTTCGTCACTCCTTTGGAAGTTGCCGGCAGCGATATCGTCTACGTTTCCCGTATTCGCGTGCTTGACGAAAACCGGTTCGTCTTTTGGAACGTGGCGGATAACATCCGCGTGGGAGCAGCTACAAATGCTGTTAGGATACTAAAGAGATCTTTGGGAGGGGCAACATGAAGATAACGCGATACAGCGCTACGGGCAACACTTTCGTCTTTCTTGATCTGAAACACCCGCTGTCCGACGAAGAAAAAAGCGAATTGGTTCTACAACACGTGGGTAACCTCGATGGCGCCATCTTCGTTGAAGAAAAGAACGGCAAGCCAGTCATGGATTACTTCAACCGTGACGGAAAGCGAGCAAAGTTTTGCGGCAACGGTGCAAGGGCTTTCGTTTGGCACCTCGTGACGCGGAAAGGCTCCAAGAGAGAAGTAGAGTTTCTCACTGGAGCGGGTATGATACGAGGTTTTGTAAAAGAAGCTACTGCGTTCATTCAAGTGCCCGATCCGACTGACGGAGATCTCTTCGAGCTGGAAAATCTAAGAATCGCGAAGATCGTAGTGGGTGTTCCACATCTTGTAATCGAGCATCCGGAACTCGAAAAAATTGACCTGGTTCGGTTGGTAAGACCCTTGCGATGGAGATTCGATGCCAACGTGAACCTCTTCAGGGAGGTGGAAAAAGGCGTTGTGAAAATGCGCACCTATGAGAGAGGGGTGGAACGAGAAACCTTGGCCTGTGGAAGTGGAGCCGTCGCAGTGGCCCACGTATACCGCCATTGGAAAGCATTGGGGGAGATCGAAGAGATCAAGCTCCTGCCTCCGGGTGGGGAACTCTTGGTGTTGATAAAAGATGGCCACTATTATCTTGGAGGAGGTGTCGAGAGTGTTTAAAGGGGTAGCAACGGCTTTGATCACGCCGTTTACAAACGGAAAGGTCGATTATAAGAACTTCGAGAGGTTCATCCAATGGCAAATCGAAAAAGGAGTTGATGCACTCGTTGTGCTTGGCACTACTGGAGAAGCACCCTCCGTATCGGAAGAAGAAAGAAAAGAGATTGTGTCTTTTGCAGTCAAACTTGTCAATAAACGTGTGCCGGTGATCGTTGGCACGGGGACCAATTCCACGGAAAAGACTCTGAAGATGACGCTTCAAGCCCAGGAACTGGGAGCGGATGGTGCACTCGTTGTGACTCCCTATTACAACAAACCTGTGCAAGAAGGTCTCTACCAACACTATGCGTATCTAGCACAGCGCGTTGAGATTCCCATAATCATCTACAACGTCCCGTCAAGAACGGGTGTGAACATTCTTCCGGAGACGATCTTCAGGCTCGCCAAAGATTGTAAAAACATCGTTGGCGTCAAAGAAGCCTCTGGCAACGTGGCGCAGATCGATTCGCTGCTCATGAGGTTGAAGAACGTCAGGGAAGATTTCTTCGTGTGGTCGGGTAACGACGATCAAGCGTTCCATCTCATGTGTAGCGGAGGTCATGGAGTGGTGTCCGTCCTATCCAACGTGGTGCCCGATCTCACGGCACAACTTTGTAGAGCAACTTTAGATGGGAGATTGGAAGAATCGCGTGACCTCCACTTGAAGCTCTTCCCACTCATGAAGGCACTCTTCGTGGAGACCAATCCTATCCCAGTGAAGTACGGTGTTTCACTCCTGGGATTCTGTGAAAACGAGCTCAGGTTACCGTTAGTGCCCGCTTCTCAAAAGACACGGGAGATCGTCGAATCGGCCATGCGTGATTTGGGGGTGCTTTCATGAAATTTGGTGTGTTTGGTTATTCTGGAAGAATGGGCAAGGTGGTGATAGAAACCTTCCAAGAAGCAGGGCACGAACTTACCTTCAAGGCGGACATCGACGGCGAGACCATGAAGGAAAAGCCACAAGTCATCATGGATTTTTCCTCTGCGAGCGCACTGGAAACGGTAATGAAGACCGTCGAGCGCCTGAACTGTGCGTTGGTTACAGGAACCACTGGCATCGATGATCAAGGTATCGAACGCTTGAAGGAATTGGGTGAGCGAGTCACTGTAGTGCAGAGCTTCAACTTCTCTGTGGGTATTGCGATACTGAAGAAGATCTTGCGTGAATATTCGAAATTCTTGGAAAACTGGGATGTTGAGCTTGTGGAGGTTCACCACAAACATAAAAAGGACGCTCCCTCAGGTACGGCCATCGCTTTATCACGGGAAATCGG
>QNAP01000074.1 GCA_003641795.1 Thermotogae bacterium
ACCTGATACCGCCAACGTTTACGAAGTACGGATGAAGCTCGCCGCTGGAGGTGTCTTAGGTACCAGCACGCGCGGGTTCGAAATCTTAGATCAGCAAAGCTTTGGTGCAACAGCTTTCGACAAGCAGGTGAATTTCCAGCGAGCACTTCAAGGGGAGCTCGAAAGGAGTATTTCTACCATCGATGGTGTACGTTTTGCGAGGGTTTTCCTCACTTTGCCTAAGTTCACTTATTACACCAGAGATAACACAAAGCCTTCGGCTTCGGTATTGGTTTATCTTGAGCCGGGCACGAAGCTGGATACGAGGCAGGTGAAAGGAATCATGGAGCTTGTGGCAGGTGCAGTCGAGGGATTGGATGTGAGCTCGGTAAAGGTGATCGATAACCACTCGAGGGTGCTGAGTGACAGTGTGGTGCTCGACCTTCAGAGCATGGAAGCTACGAACAAATTCGAACTCAAGCGTCAGGTTCAGCAGTACTACACGAATCTCATCACCCAGAAGTTGGAACAGATATTCGGCCCGGGTAATGTCGTTGTCATGTCGGAAATAGAGCTCGATTGGCAAAAGATCGAAAAGGAAAGCAAAAAGTACGAGCCGGTATCGAAAAACGAAGGGATAGTCATCAGCAAAGAAGAGGAAAAAGAAACGTCTCAAGGAGCTTTCCCTGGAGGAGAGATTGGAACCGCAGGAAATATCCCACCGACTACTTACCCTTCGGTTGAAGCTGGGAGCGAGAGTTTCCAACGTAGTAGGAGTGTGGTCAACTACAACGTTAACGAGATGTACGAAAGAATAGTCTCGGACAGATATGGAGAAATCGCGTCAAAATCCTTTACCGTGGTGGTGGATGCCTCGGCCATAGAGTTCATGAGCACAGATTCGGCCTTAGAAGAAGAACTCAAGAAGGCGATATCCCTTGCCACTAACTCTCCTTCCACCAGTATTGCTCTCGTTTTCATGCCCTTCAACAGGAGAGTGGCCGCAGAAATAGAAGCGGAAATGAAGAAAGCACAGCAGGCTGAAGCCCACCGAAGATTGATCCTGGGTTATGCGCTTTTAGTGGTGGTGGTCGTACTGGCGATTTTCGTGATCGCCTACCAGATGAGACGCGCGCGTGCGAGAAAATTGGTGGAGGAGAGAAAACGTCAACTGGAAAGGGAACTACGTGAAAGGTTCGAAGAAGAGGTGAGAGAAATAGCTCCAGAAGAGGAGGAATTCGCCCAGTTTGTCAAGGAACTCAAGGACCTATCCGACAGGGACCCAGAATCGGTGGCGGACATTATCCGTATGTGGTTGTCTGAGTGAGGAGGGATCAAGTGGCAGGTTTGAGAAAAGCGGCGATTTTGCTTGTTTTGATGGGCCCAGATAATGCGGCAAAAGTTTTGAGGCAACTCGATGAGAGCCAGATAGAGCAGCTCACTCTTGAGATAGCGAACTTGGGTGAAGTCAAAGAAGAGGAAAAACGACAGATCGCCCAAGAGTTCCAGGAGTTGGCAAAAGCGCGCTCATTTCTTCTTGCTGGGGGTGTGGATTACGCAAAGCAGCTCTTGGAGAAAGCACTTGGACCCGAAAAAGCTATGGAGATTATAGACAAGATGGTCTCCAATCTGCAGGTGAAGCCTTTTGAGTTTCTGCGACGAGTGGACCCAGTGCAGCTCGTCAACTTCCTCCAAAACGAGCATCCACAGACCATTGCTCTCGTGCTTTCCTACATGCCACCCCAACAAGCGGCCATAGTGCTCTCCGCGTTGCCTGAGGAGCTCAGACCAGACGTGGTCAGACGCATAGCCATGCTTGACAGAGCGATGCCGGACACCGTCAAGGAAGTAGAGCGGTTGATGGAAGAAAAATTGTCTGCCTTCACCGCTCAAAGCTTCGCCCAGGTTGGTGGCATTGAAACAGCCGTTGAAATGATAAATTCCCTCGACCGCAGTACGGAACGTACCTTGATGGAAGCGTTATCGGAAACCGACCCCGAGTTGGCGGAAGAGATCAGAAAGAAGATGTTCGTCTTCGAGGACATCGTGAAACTCGACGACAGAAGTGTACAGGTCGTTCTTCAACAAGTGGACAAGCGTGATCTGGCACTGGCTTTGAAAGCTGCCAACGACGAGGTGAAGGAAAAGATCTTCAACAACATGTCGAAGCGTGCCCGTTCACTCTTGGAAGAAGAAATCCAGTTCATGGGTCCTGTAAGGCTCAAAGATGTGGAGGAAGCACAACAGAGGATCATAAATGTCATCAGGCGGCTCGAAGAAGCAGGAGAGATCGTCATCGCCAGAGGTGGCGGTGAGGAGCTGATAGTGTGAACCTTATAAAAAGGCATCTGGTTCTGATAGATCTGCCAGTGGATGAAGAGGATCCTCAAAACACTTTAAAAAGCCAAATCTCACAGTTGTTAGAAGAAGCCGAAGCGGAAGCCAAGAGCATCGTTGAAAAAGCCCAGCAAGAGGCGTCAGAGATCCTCCAGCAAGCCGCGAAAGAAGCCGAAAGGCTCCGCCAAGAGGCTGAAGATGAGGCGGAAAGGCTGAGAAGAGAAGCTGGAGATAGAGGATATCGTGAGGGAGTGAGCAAGGCAAAAGAACTGAAAACACTCTTACACCGGATCGTCCAGCATTATCATGAACACCTTCAAGAACTCGAAAAAAACGCTTTGCCAATCCTTTTAGAGGTCTTTGAGTTAGTCTCTTTGAAACTCTTCGGCCGGGAGTTCGACGAACATGAGAAGATGTTGAAAATCAGTCTCGAGAGAGCTCTCGAAAAGCTCAGGACAACCGCAGATGTGATCGTACGCGTGAACAAACAAGACTACGAAGAATTCGGCGAAGAGATTGAAAAAATCCTTTCCTTTGGAAAAATGATCCATCTCAAGCCGGATGCGGGGATCAAACGCTCGGAAGTGTTAGTGGAAACAGATTACGGTGTCATCGAATCCTCGCCCCGCAGGATTCTCGAAGAGTTCACAAATCATCTCCGGGAGCTGAAAGATGCGGTATCTTCAGAAGCTGAAGCAATTCAAGGAGAGAGTGGAGCAGATTGAACCGACGCGAATAAACGGACGGGTCATAAGAATTGTTGGGCTGACCGTGGAATCACGCGGCCCTGACGCGTTTCTCGGTGAGCTATGCCATGTGGTATTACCATCGGGTCAAGAGATACCCGCAGAGGTTACGGGATTTCGCGAGAACAATGTCATCTTGATGCCTCTCCAAGAAACCACCGGTCTTTCCCAAGGGTGTGAAGTCATCAGAACTTTCAAAACCTTCGCAGCGAGGGTACCAAAAGATGTTCATAGCCTGCTTGGTAGGGTGGTGGATGGCTTAGGAAATCCCATAGATGGTGGCAAATGGTACGACTTTACGGAAGTACCGGTTTGGTCTGATCCTCCAAATCCACTAAAGCGTAGAAGGATAAAGGAACCGTTGGAAGTAGGGGTTAGATCCGTAGATGCGTTTCTTACCTTGGGAAAGGGGCAACGCATTGGCATCTTCTCTGGAAGTGGCGTGGGCAAGAGCACACTCTTGGGAATGATTGCCCGTAACACCAGAGCCGATGTGAACGTCATAGCGTTAGTTGGAGAACGAGGTAGAGAAGTAAGGGAGTTCTTAGAAAGGGATCTTGGAGAGGAAGGATTGAAGCGATCCATTGTAGTTGTGGCCACCAGCGATCGACCGGCATTGGTGAGAGTGAAGGCTTTGCATGTGGCCACAGCTATCGCCGAAACCTTCCGTGATGATGGTCTCAATGTGATGTTGATGGTAGACTCTCTCACTCGATGGGCCATGGCTCAACGCGAGGTGGGACTCTCCATGGGGGAGCCTCCCGCTGCTAGAGGCTACACTCCCAGCGTTTTTGCAGCTATTCCCAAGATTCTTGAGCGGGCTGGTACATCTGAGAAAGGCAGTATAACTGGCATCTACACGGTGTTGGTGGAGGCCGACGATTTCAACGAACCCATAAGCGATACCGCCAGAGGTGTTCTGGATGGTCATATCATCCTATCCAGAAGTCTTGCGGAGGCTAACCACTATCCGGCAGTGGATGTGCTGATGAGTGTGAGTAGGCTGATGCCTGAAGTGGTTAGCGAGGAACACTTTCAGGCAGCGAGTCTGGTGCGGAGTGTTCTCGCGGCTTATAACGAAGCTCGTGATTTGATAGAAGTGGGTGCCTACAAAGAGGGAACTAACAAACGTGTGGATGTCGCCATACATCGAAGGGATGAGATTATGTCGTTCCTGCGTCAGGGGATATACGAAAAGAGCAGCTTTGAAGAAACTGTGGAACGACTGAGAGAGCTCTCTCAAAAGATCCAACGGGATTTGGGAGAGTTTAGTGAAGGTGAGACAGCATGAGACCAAGGCTACGTGATCTCGGATTCTCCATAGGTGAATTCCCTGTAGGGCCTCTCAACAGGATTACAGATGTTGATGGCCTGTTGGTAGGCCATCTCTCGTTGATTTCGGACGTTCCTTCCACGATCCGTACGGGAGTAACCGTGGTCAACCTTCTGGAGGATCCCTACGAGAAACCCATCAGTGCTGGGGTCTTCGTTTTAAACGGATATGGGAAGTCTGCAGGACTTATCCAAGTGGAGGAACTTGGACAATTGGAAACACCTGTGGTTTTGACGAACACTTTGGCTGTGGGCTTCGCATTCGAAGGTGTTGTGAAGAATGTTCTGGAAGGACATCCTGAAGCTCGAAGTGTGAATCCACTGGTTTTGGAGTGCAATGACGGATTTCTGAATGACATAACGACGGTAACGATAAGACCCGAACACGTTATTCAGGCTATGAACGACTCGTGCCGAAGTTTCATGCTGGGTTCGGTGGGTGCTGGCACGGGTATGGTATCTTTTGGCTACAAGGGGGGTATTGGCAGCTCCTCACGCATCGTTACACTTGCAGGAAGAACGGGAATCATAGGAGCGCTGGTATTGAACAACTATGGTCGGCCTGGCGACCTCAGGTTTCTCGGGAAGAGAGTTATCGCACCTTCGCAGATAGAAAGATTTCCGGGTTCCATCATAGTTCTTCTGGCCACGGATCTACCCTTGACATCGAGACAGTTGAAGAGACTTTGCCGGCACGCTATGCTCGCTCTGGGAAGAGTAGGAACACCGGGTTATACCTCCAGCGGAGACATTTGTGTAGCTCTCAGCACTGGGTTGAGATGGAAGAAAGAGGGGGTATTCGAAGTTGAATTGATCTCGGATTCTTCTAAAGAGTTCGATGCCCTTTTTGCTGCGGCCGTTGATGCCGTTGAAGAATCGATTTACGATTCTCTGCTCTGCTCTGAAACCATGGATGGTTACAAAGGAAGGATTGAAGCCATAGATCCAAGCTTTTTCACGAAAGGCAGGTACTGATCACGTGCTCGACGAGAATATCCATAGCGTCGACAATACCTTTCATTCCTTGTGTGACGATGGAAATCTCGGTGCATGCAGCTATGAGTGTCTCGTCTTTGTGAAGTTCGATAATGTTTCTGATTTCGTCTTTGCCTCTTGTTAGCTCCCCTGATTTTATAGTGTAAATGACTTCCATGAGTTTTTTCTGCAGTTTGGGATGAAGTTCATGGAGGAGGAGCCCCTGCTTTTTAGCCGCCTTTTGGTAAACACCGCTGGCGATCGTTCCATCGGTCGCTAAAATGACAGCGCTCCGAGAAAATTGGGCCACATGCTCCATGGTCAACTCGATCATGTTCAATATGGGAATATCCACCGAAGGCGCAAGATCTTCAAAGAATGCGTGAGCGGTGTTACAAGGCATACAGAGGACTTCCGCACCCGCATCGCGAAGTCTCCGAGCGGATTCGATCAAATATGGAAGAGGATCCTCACCCTTGCCAAGCAGGTGTGCCGTTCTATCTGGAATCTGTGGGTAGGAATCTATAATCACGTGGATGTGATCTTGATCCCTTTGAGCTGGAGTTTTTTCTATAAGTCGCCTGTAGAATTCGCAGGTTGCCAGAGGGCCCATTCCGCCGATCACGCCCAGTATCTTCATCTTTCACACCTTCACCAATAAAGACTTGACTTTTACTCCTTCTATCTGTCCCAACCGACCCGTCAGAGCACCTATCTCGTCTGTGGTACCATCTACCAGAATGGATATCACAGCAAGGTTCTTCTCCTTCAGTGGAATACCCATCCGCCCACGTATGATCTCGGCAAATTCGTGAAGAACGCTATTCACCGCCATGGCGCTTTCCTTGTGCAATACACTGATAGCTACTACACCTATCCTTCTCTCCAAATTGATCACCTCAGAAGAGTTTTCTGACGAGCATGATGGCGTCTTCAGGACACACCTCGTGGCAGACATAACACCGAATACACTTCTGATAATCTATACTCACTCGGTCCACGTTTATGGCTTTGGCGGGGCAGTTGTTCTCACATATCTTGCATGTGACGCACCTTCTGGTGTTGATTTTAGGTACCCTCACGAATCTTCTCACCAGATTCCTCAAGGGGTTCGGCACTGGCACTACGGGCGTGGTGGAAGGCAAGCGTATCGTTCCTCTCCAGCTGCCGTCCATTTCAAACTTCGGAACTAAACCTCTGTCCATCGAACGCGCCACCGTGTAGACCACACCAGGATCTATGCCGAGAGCTTCAACGATGGCATAGTCCAATGCGAAGGCGTTTTCCGAAACAGCCAACAGACCAAAGAATCTCTTGATGCCGTTGGCGGGCCCGTTGCCCTCCATGCCTTCTATCCCGTCCATAACGGTGATCACGGGTGAAACGAGGAGATGCACGTCTATGAGGAGATCGGCGAAACGCTCGTTAGTTCCTGCTCTCAAGTGCCACGCGGATTTTTCCTTGCCCACCACGCAACCGAAGGTATTCTTCACCCCGAGAGTCATCACCATTTGTGAGTGTGTTTTGAGTTTTGCAACGTTGACCACTTTCATGGTGAGGGCCGTTTTCGAGATCTTTATCTTACTGTACACTTCTCCATTCGCATCTATGGGCTCATCCAACTCCACAAGGTGCACCCTCAGATCTTCACATACTTCTAAGAGCCCAGCTTTTTGGGCCACACTCTTAGCGGTACCCGACGCCGGACTGTCACCCACCACGGGTTTCACTCTCAAATTGAGGAGAAATTCGAGGACTGTTTTCAAGATCATCGGGTGAGTCGTCACCGCTTCTTCAACTCTGCGAGGCGAGAGCATGTTTGGTTTTACCAAAACTTCTTCACCCGGAGAGAAGCGATCAGAATACTCCATCAACAATTTTTTCAACATTTCGGAAGCGTTATTGTAGTTCTCACAACGGCGAAAGAAGACCGTAGTGGTGTTCAAGGTCTTCTGTCCACCCTTTCCGCGTAGCGTTTTCTGGCATCTTTTATGATCTCCAAAGCTTGCGCCTTGTCTACCCAACCTTCAACGCCCGTGACCTTTTCCTCGAGTTCCTTGTATATGGAGAAAAAGTGCTCGATCTCTTTTAAAAGATGGGGCGGTACATCTTCGAGGGTTTCCACGAAATTCCACACAGGATCCCTTATAGGAACGCAGAGAACCTTTTCATCTGGTCCTTTCTCATCCCACATTTTGAACGCTCCCACAGGCTTTGCCTCGATCAGACAACCTGGAAACGTGGGTTCCCATACCAACACCAATGCATCTAAGGGATCCCCATCTTTGGCTAAAGTATCTGTGATAAAGCCATAATCGCAGGGGTAATGTACGGCGGAGAAGAGCGTCCTATCGAATTTGATGATACCCTTTTCTTTGTCGTACTCGTACTTGTTTCTGCTGCCCTTAGGTATCTCCACTATGATGGTGACCGTTTTTATCACGAGATCACCTCCTCATTCTACGGAATGACGTGTTCTACGGTTCAAAAATATTCTACCAGTTGGTGTATTCCTGTTTTGGAGTCTCACGAAAAAAGTGGGCCTCCCACATTCAATGATGGTACCATTGAAATATCTCAAAATATGAAAGGAAGCACAAATGAATGGCACCACAAGAACTTTCAAAAAGCGATATTGTAAAGATCATTGAGCAGTTGGACAAGCTTTTGCCTTCTAACTTTGTTAACAAGCAAGGCAGAGGTAGAAGAAA
>QNAP01000075.1 GCA_003641795.1 Thermotogae bacterium
CGTTACACCGGGGCTCTCGGACGACAAAATCCATTCCAAGAAGCCGCATCAAGATTCGCCTGCGTGGAGAGGAAGACGCCAACACCAACACGTTTTCACCTCATGTCCGTTTGGCAAGCTTAATATCTCCTTTCTTGTAGGCTCTATTAGTTTTGTCCATTCTCGTCGCGCTTATCTATCTCCCATAACGCTTCCAGGATCGTTTTCAAAAGGTTTGCGAATTCCTCTTTGTCGAGTACAAAATCTCGCAAGACCACCACACCGTTTTTAAACGGGACGGCCAGTAGCCTTTCCTGTCCTCTGTGTTCCACCACTACATTTGTTTCTCTGGCCAACTGTGCTGCTTTCAACGCTGACTTGTCGATTCGTCCTATTCGCGGTTGGAGTTGGGCATCGAAAAGCATCCACTCCATGGAAGAGTTCTTACTCAACTCGGTCACTAACTTGAGCAAGCTCAGATTCACTCGTCGCTTTTCCTCCGTTTCGAGAGTCTATCGCGCTTAGAAAAGATACACCCACAATAGTTTTGCCTGTAAAGGTTGTACGCCTTCACGATGTAACTCGCGAATTCCTGACCACCGGATTTTCTAAAAGCTGAAGCAAGATAAATCGTTTCTTTTGTAGATAACGATTCACCAATCTTGTTGACCATCTCGATATCCTTATACCGGCTAGCCGTCAGTGTTGTCGCGAAGTGCTTTATACTAAGAGATGCCGCCAGATCCCGCGTGGCCTGGAGGTTGTTTTTTATGCACAGTTCGCATCTCCTTCCTCTTTCGGGGGCGTTCCAAAGACCAGATGCCAACCCCAAAAAGTTTGCAGGATCGTACAGAGAAACAATTATTGGAACTTCCCATGCGAAGGCAAGTCTTCGAACAGCTCTAAGCCTCTTCGTATATTCGTCTTCAGGCTGGATGTTTGGGTTGTGAAAGTAACCAATCACTTCATAGTCTTCCATCCTCAGTTGGCGCACTGCAGGGGCCAGATCCACAGCACAACATACGTGTAAGAGGACTCGCTTCAATGTCCATTGCTCCCTTCAAATACGGTGATGTACGGCAAAAGCTTTTCCAGCGTTTTTTCGCCAATACCAGGAATTTGGACGAGATCTTCCACGGATTTGAACGGTCCGTTCTTCTCTCTGAAATCCACTATAGCTTTCGCTTTTACCGGTCCAATACCGGGTAGTCTTTCGAGTTCTTCTTGCGACGCGAGATTCACGTTCAAAAGTTGCTTCTCCGACACGATACGATTTTTCGAGCCTGTCGAATTCTGTACGTTTTGAGGATTAACGATCACGTACTCTTTTATTTTTCCTAAGGTCCTCTCACCGATTCCAGAAACTTCCAGCAGTTCCTCTACGGAGGCAAACCCACCTTTCGATTCTCGGTAACTAAGAATGGCTTCTGCCTTCACAGGCCCGATGCCGGGAAGAAGCTGAAGTTCTTCCACTCCAGCTGTGTTGAGGTCAAGGGGGAAGACCACTTTTTTTGCCTGTGAAACAGCTTTTTCTCTCTCCTTTGCATCGAGAATATCGGGCGTTTGGAAGAAACGCCCAGGAAGATACATCAACCCGAGGATAATCAACGCCAGAAGCATGATTATCAAACGCTTTTCGGTTATCTGCTTCACAGCTCCGTGCGGAAAAGACACACCTCCGATGATCAGTTCCTTTCAAATCATACCATGAAGCAGTTGAAACCAGATGGTGATATAATTAAAGCAGGTTTTCCAAGGAAGGAGGTGGAAGAAGTGCGTGTGGACGGAACCCACGGATTGAACCTTTGGAGGAATTTGCTCGCCAACCAGAACAGAGCCCAGCTTCTCATAAATCAGCTTTCCACCGCCACCAGATTGACCAGTGCAAGGGTGGATGCTGCAGGGGTGAGCATCGCTCAACAACTTAGGGCGCAGGTTGAGGGATACCAAAAATCACTGGGAAATATTTACGATGGGATTGGAGCACTGAGAACTGCCGAAGGCGGGATGGAATCTATCACTAACAATTTGCAGCGATTGAGAGAGTTAGCGGTTCAATCCGCCAACAGCACTTTGACCGCTCAAGACAGGGCTGCCATTCAAGAAGAAGCCCGAGCGATTTTGGAAGGTATCAATCAGATCGTCAACACGACACAGTACAACGAGACGCGCCTACTCACGGGAGAATTTCAAAATGTTGAACTTCAAACTGGTCCATCACCTTCGAACAAGCTCACCGTTTCGATTCCTAACCTTTCCCCAGAAGCTTTGGGATTGAACGAACTCGATCTTCAAACAAGGGAAGGGGCTCAAAATGCCATAGAGAAAGTTGATCAGGCTTTGAGGACTGTTGCCTCCACTCGAGGAACCGCGGGAGCATTCGTTAATAGGCTCGAAAGATCCGCAGAAAGCGTCGCCAACGCGCTGACCAATGTTACGGCTTCACTGTCAATCATTGAAGACATGGATATGGCAAGAGGTATTGTTGAATTGGTACGTCTTGACTTGCTTAGGGAGTCGAATTTAGCCATCACAGCCCAGGCAAGCAATCTCTCGAGAAACAACATTTTGAGACTTCTGGGAAGCTAAGACAAGACTGGGAAACAAGGAGTGTTCTCGTTGATGCCGCTGATACTCAAATATCGTGATTTCCTTCCCATTTCCGAGGAGACTCCGGTGATTTCTCTCGGAGAGGGTGATACTCCGCTCATACGTGCTGAAAACATTGAAAAGCTGCTAGGTACCTCTGTGCAGCTCTTCCTCAAATTCGAAGGAGCCAACCCAACCGGTTCCTTCAAAGATCGCGGCATGACCATGGCTATAAGCAAAGCTGTAGAAAAGGGTGCTAAGTTCACCATCTGTGCTTCCACGGGGAACACCGCTGCTTCCGCCGCGGCTTACTCTTCCAGGGCGGGCATTTCTTCGGTGGTGTTGATTCCTCAGGGCAAGATTGCCTTAGGTAAACTAGCTCAGGCCATCATTTATGGAGCAAAGGTGGTGGAGATCGAGGGAAACTTCGACGACTGCTTGAAAGTGGTGAGAGAGCTCGTGGAGGAGTACCCCTTCGAATTGGTGAATTCGCTCAATCCTTACCGCATAGAAGGGCAGAAGACGGCCGCTTTTGAGATTGTGGACCAGCTTGGCGATGCTCCCGACTATCACTTCATCCCTGTTGGAAATGCGGGAAACATCACGGCCTATTGGAAGGGGTACAAGGAGTACAGAGCAGCGGGCAAATCACGACAACTTCCAAAAATGATGGGATTTCAAGCGGTGGGTGCTGCTCCCATAGTTTTAGGGCATGTCGTTGAAAATCCCGAAACCGTGGCCACTGCCATTCGGATTGGTAATCCCGTTAACTGGAAGACGGCAGCTGCCGCCGCTGAAGAAAGTGGTGGCAAGATAGAGAGTGTCACTGATGAAGAAATTTTGGCGGCTCAATCACTTCTCGCATCGCGCGAGGGTGTGTTTTGCGAGCCCGCGTCAGCGGCTTCAGTGGCTGGTTTCATCAAGAAAGTAAGAGAGAGATTCTTCCAGGGTAGCGAGGTAGTGGTTGCCACTCTCACCGGTCACGGTCTCAAGGATCCCAACGTGATCCTCCACAACGTTGAAAAGCCGCCGAGGGTGAAACCCAGCGCAGTGGACGTACTGGGTGTGATCGGGTGGAACGGCTGAAAATAAGAGTTCCAGCAAGTTGTGCCAACCTTGGTTCGGCCTTCGACGTTCTTGGCGTTGCTGTCAGTTTGGATAACGTCTTTGAATTCATAATTGCTGAAAGAGATACGTTCATTTGTGAAGGAAAGTTTTGCGGGTTGATAAATCCTGAAGACGTATTCCGCACCCTTAACTCCCTTTGCAAGACGTTGAGTGTTGAGAGGCCTCCTCTAATTATAAAAGAGTCCGTTAAAATCCCTCTTGGAGCTGGATTGGGAAGTAGTGCGAGTTTTGTTGTGGCGAGCGTTATAGCCTTGAATGAACTTTTGGAACTCCGACTTAGCAAAGATGAGTTATTGAAACTGGGAGCTGCTATAGAAGGCCATCCAGATAACATCGCTCCTTCACTTCTTGGAGGATGTGTCCTGGTGAAACAAGAGGAAAGTGTCTACTGGCGAAGACTCCCGTGGCCCAGGCATTGGAAGATCACTGTTTATGTGCCATCGTCCTCCATGTCTACGGAGGAGGCACGGAGAATTCTTCCCATGGGTTATTCGAGAGAAACCGTGGTGAAGCAGATTGCTTCCGTCGGCTTTTTGATCTACGGGGTGTTGCACGAAGACCTCCAGGCATTCAAATATGGAATGGAAGACTATATTCATCAGCAGTATCGACTTTTGATAAAACCAGAGCTGAAACGGGTCTTCGAAACTCTCAAGGCTTCCATCAACGGAGCTATCTTCCTCAGCGGTTCAGGACCGACGATAGGTGTTGTCTGTGAGATGGACGAAGAACCCCCGAACGTGGCTGGTACCATCAAGTTTAGCCTGAAGGCTGCGCATGGGGCTCAAATCTTGGTAAACTGAAGGTGAGAAAAAATGAAGCGAGAGCTACTACCCGTCTCGAAGTTTTTGAAAGATTACGCCATCCTTCCTCCAAAGCTGGAGACGGTCACTTTGAAAACTCTCGTTGCGGCGGGATACTATCTGGCAGAGGATGTGATAGCGCCGGAGAATCTTCCAGGTTTTTTCAAAAGCCGTGTTGATGGATATGCCGTAGATGCAGCGGCGGTTGAAAACGCAAGCCCGTCGCACCCTTTGGAGTTGCAACTCGTAGGTGAAGTTATCATGGGAGAGAGAACAGCACTCAGAATAAATCGTAGTGAGTGTGCCTACGTTCCCACTGGTGGTATGATGCCCCGTGGAACCAACGCTGTGGTGATGATTGAAGACACTGAGAAAGTTTCGGCAGGGACGATCAGAATCTTCAAAACTGTGAAGCCTTATGAGAACACCACAAGGGAAGATGAGGATTACAGAGCGGGAGAACCTTTGCTGAAAGCGGGTACAAAGCTTGCTTCTCACAAACTCATGGGCCTTCTCTATGCTGGTATTGAGGAAGTGACGGTGCACAGAAAAGCCAGAGTGGCCGTTCTCAGCACGGGCGATGAGATTGTGGAACCGTTCGAAGAACTCAAGCCAGCACAGGTGAGGGATTCAAGCTCCTACTCCATCGTTCTCATGTTGAGAGAGAAGGGCTTTGTGGCTGAAAGATTGGGTATAGTGAAAGACGATCCAGAAACGCTCAGAAAGACCATTCACGATTCCTGGGATAGATTCGATGTCTTTCTTGTCTGCGGAGGCAACTCTGTAGGCAGGAAAGACTTTACGAAAACTGTCTTCAACACGTTGGGTGATCCAGGTGTCCTCGTCCACGGCGTGCGCATTAAACCGGGTAAGCCTTTCATCTTTGCCTTGGCCGGTGGCAAAATCCTCATAGGGCTTCCGGGGCATCCAGTCTCTTCTTATGTGACAGCACGGCTTTTGGCACTTCCTGTTCTGGTGCATATCAGCGGCGGAATTTGGGATCCCAGCCCCGATGCGAAAGTAACTGCTGAACAGCCGATTCCCTCTGAAAAAGAAAGAGAGGAATACGTTCGAGTCCGCTTGGAATGGAAAGATGGGAAAGTCTTCGCACTACCGATTCTTGGAACTTCTTCAGTGATCTCCACAGTTTTGAAATCGCACGGTTTGGTGCGAATACCAGCAGGTGTGGAACTGGCCAACGAAGGTACGGAGTTGGATTTCTTCAGATGGTGAGTCCTTGGGGGTGACAGGATGGATAAAGAAACCCTGACATTTCACGTCGTTACCGTGAGTGACAGTGCCAGCAAAGGAGAGAGAGAGGATATCTCTGGAGAAGTCGTAAAACGCAGAATCGAAGAGCGAGGTTACAAAGTAACGGGTCCAACAATTGTTCCAGACGAAGTGGAGAGGATACGAGAGATTATTCATTCTTTGCGGAACAAGGTGGACGTGGTGATCACTACAGGGGGAACGGGTCTCACGACACGCGACGTTACTCCTGAAGCAACTCTTAGCGTGATCGATAGACGAGTGCAAGGTATCGAATACCTTATGATATGTGTTGGTAGCCAAAAAACACCAAGGGCAGCCCTTTCTAGGGGAGTGGTAGGCATCATGGGAAAGACCCTGGTGATAAATCTCCCAGGCAGTCCAAGGGCTGTGGAAGATTACTTGCCCCTCATTTTGGAGATCGTACCGCATGCGGTGGAAAAGATAAACGATGACCCCACTCCATGTGGCGAGGACCACAGTTCACATTCTACCAAGGGGGATTGACAGTTTCACGATTTCTCTCTTCGACGAGAGATCTCTCGAGGTTTAAAGTCGAAGAGCTCACGGATGGAACGGTTGTGAGGAGGCGATACCGTCTCTACATGCAGAAAAGCCATGATAAAGTTGCAAATGGCTAAATGGTTGAGTTCAGCCATATTTGAGATGAAGAATCCGCGTCTTTTTGGCAAGATGATCTCCGTTACAAAAGTGGAACTTTCGAGCGACAAACGATACGCAAACGTTTATATCAGTGTCTTGGGAAGTGATGAAAAGAAGAGCGGGGTCTTCGAAACTTTGGAACACGCCGCAGGTTCTTTAGGACTCAAGTTTCGCAAAAACCTGCGATTGAGAAGTGCTCCAGTGATCCGCCTGAAGGAAGACAAAGGTATAGAATCGAGCAGCAGGAGACACAAGATATTGGAGGGGATCCATGAACGGCATCCTTCTGATAGATAAACCTTCGGGTCCTACCTCCCACGATGTTGTTGACCGAGTTCGCCGTAAACTTGGCATTAAAAAGGTGGGGCATGCGGGAACTTTGGATCCCATAGCCACGGGACTGTTGGTACTCGGTATCGGCAAGGGCACGCGTATACTCGAATACTTTCTTCATGCAGACAAGGTCTATCGCGCCCAGATCAAACTGGGTATCGTTACCGAAACCTTCGATATAACTGGAGAGATCAAGGAAGAACATCCTTGTAACGTAACGGAAAGCGAAGTGGCCCAAGCCCTCAAATCTCTGCAGGGCGAGTTTTTGCAGGTTCCTCCAGCGTATTCAGCGAGGAAGTACAAAGGTCGCAAACTTTACGAGCTCGCTCGAGAGGGCAAGATCATTCGTCTGCCTCCCAGGAGGGTCTTCGTTCACAAGGTGGAAGTAATCCAAGTAGATCTCCAAGAAAACCTGGTGGAAGCTCTCTTCAAGGTTTCCTCTGGTACCTATATACGGTCTTTATGCATGGAGCTGGGATACCGTCTCGGTTGTGGAGCGGTCATGAATGGACTCACTCGGATCCAGCAAGGGCCATTCAAGCTGGAGAGCGCTGTGAAGCTTGAAGATGTCTCTACGGAAAAGATCACGCCCATTAACGTCGCTCTTGGGTGGATGCCAGCGTTGGTGGTGAACGAAGAGAGTGCCGAGAGAGTGAAAAACGGCGGGCAAATCTACACTTCGCAGGTCATAGAAGTTGTAGGAGACTTTTCCAAAGATGCAGACATTCGTATTCTTGATCCATCGGGTGAGTTGCTGGCAGTCGCCAGATCCGAAAGGACTTCCAAGTTCATAAAGACCTTGAAATCTCATGGAAGGAGAGACCGGGTTGCCAAGTTGAAGAAAGTACTGGCAGAAAAGTGATTTCCATGCGAAAACCAGCGCCTAAAGAAATAGCCAGGGCGTTAGATCTCTCCGCTTCCACAGTTTCTCGCGCACTCAATGGGGATTTCCGTGTTAGCAAAAACGTCGATCGAGTCGCACGCAAGGCGCGTGAACTTGGCTATGTTCCCAACGCTATAGCAAGGAGTTTGAAAAGGAGAGCGACTCGAATGATCGGCGTGATCATCCCCAATGTTGGAAGCGGCTATATCAAGAATTTGCTGTAAAAGGCCCTATATCCCATCATAAGTTGCTTCCCTTCATATCAAGATACCTTCTTCCTGTTAACCTTTCTTCGTTTATGTC
>QNAP01000076.1 GCA_003641795.1 Thermotogae bacterium
CCTTGTTGCTCTGGCCTTCGTAGCGCTCTTCAAGCACCGTGGTTTCACCCACACCCTGACCTTCGCTGCCATCTATGGTGGCTTGCTCTACTTGGTCACTCGCTCGGTGGGATTGCCACATGAAAAAAGCCTATACTTGGCCATTTCGGGCTTTACCGGTGATATGATTCACTTGATCGCCGACTACAGAAAGAAGCCCTTGAGGGCCTTCAGGCTTTGGTGACCCTTTTTAACAAGGTTAGTTCACAGAATGTACGCGCTGACGTCTTCGTCTCTGTAGATATCGCCGATCTTGCTCTGCACGTACGCTGCGTCTATCACCACACGTGGTTCTGGCAAATCTGGCGCTTCGAAGGAAACATCTTCGAGAACCTTTTCCACGACAGTGTAGAGCCTCCTTGCTCCGATGTTTTCCAGCTTCTCGTTGAGCTCGAAGGCAATACGGGCGATTTCCTCTATTCCATCGTCGGTGAAAATCAGTTCCACACCTTCTGTGGCAAGCAGCGCTTCATATTGCTTGGTTATAGCATTTTTGGGTTCCCTCAATATTCTTGTGAAGTCGTGCTCGGTGAGCGGTGACAGCTCGACCCTCAAAGGAAACCTTCCTTGGAGTTCGGGTATGAGATCGCTGGGTTTGGAAACGTGGAAGGCTCCGGCCGCTATGAAAAGTATGTAGTCCGTCCTCACGGTTCCGTATTTGGTGACGATGGTGGTACCCTCAACTATGGGTAGCAAGTCTCTTTGAACGCCTTCGCGGGAGACATCCGGCCCTCCACCTCTCCCGCTGGCGCCGCCGGCTACCTTGTCCATCTCGTCTATGAAGACGACACCTCTGTTTTCGGCACGGTGAAGAGCTTCCTGTACTACTTTGTCCATGTCTATGAGCTTTTCGGATTCTATGGGAAGTAGATATCGCTTTGCTTCAGAGACCTTCATCTTCTTCTTCTTTCGAGCCTTTGGAAGAAGGTTGCCGAACATGTTCTGTATCTCGATACCTATCTCTTCCATGTCAGGAACGCCAATCATTCCAAACATGGGCGGGTTCGATTCCTCGATTTCTATCTCGATCTCCTCATCGTCGAGCTCCCCACTTCTCAATTTTTCCCGGAGTTCTCGCCGTTTCGATCTGTAATTAGCTCTCTCCTCTGCGGACATCCGCTGTACTCCAGCAGATGCGGGCTGGAAGAGATCGATCAGCCCTTGAGGTTTGCGCTGGCGTGAATTGGGGAGAAGCGCATCGAGGATCCTCTCTTCTACCGCTTTCCTTGCTTTGTCTTCAACCTGCTTCATGTACTCTTGCTTCACCATGTTAACACTGACGTTGACGAGCTCGCGGATCATCGAGTCGACGTTCCTTCCAACGTACCCAACTTCGGTGAAACTGGTGGCTTCCACCTTGACGAAAGGCGCACCGGAAAGCTGAGCCAACCTTCTGGCGATTTCGGTCTTTCCAACGCCTGTGGGACCGATCATGAGGATATTCTTGGGAACGATCTCTTTCTTCAGCTCTTCGCCTACTCGCTGCCTCCGTATCCTGTTCCGCACGGCGATGGCCACCGCTTTCTTGGCCTCGTGCTGGCCTACGATGTATTTGTCAAGCTCTTTAACGATTTCCCTCGGTGTCATATCTTCGAAGGATTTTCTCACCTCATTCTCCATCTGGTATCTCCTCCACGGTAAAGTTCTCATTGGTGTAGATACAGATCTCGCTGGCTATCTGGAGTGACTTCAAAGCGATCTCCTTTGCTGACAGATCCGTGTTTCTCAAAAGTGCCTTAGCAGCGGCTAAAGCGTAGCTTCCTCCTGAGCCTATGGCCACCACATCCTCATCTGGTTGGATCACCTCGCCGTTTCCAGAAACCAAGAGTAGATTTTCCTTGTTTGCGACGAGCATCAAGGCTTCAAGGTGTCTCAAGACCTTGTCGGTCCTCCAATCTTTAGCGAGGGCAACGGCGGCTCTCAGCAGATTCGAGTTCATCTGACGATACTTCTCTTCAAACCTTTCAAAGAGAGTTAGCGCATCGGCTACAGAACCTGCAAAGCCTGCTACTACCTTGCCATCGCCGAGACGTCTCACCTTCTTGGCGGATGCTTTCATCACGGTATTTCCAAAGGTGACCTGCCCGTCACCCGCAATCACAGTTTTGCCATCTTTTTTAACCGCGATTATCGTCGTTCCGTGGAACATGCTTACCCCTCCTTTTGCGTTTCAATGCCGACCTCACTACAGCGTCCACCGCTTCTTCAAAACTCATACCCATAGCCTTCGCTGATGCCGGAAGATCACTCAACTCAGTCATGCCAGGAATGGTGTTCACTTCGAGAAAGTAGAACCTTCCATCGGCAAAAATACCGTCTATCCGAGCCATATCACGACATCCAAGATAATTGTACACCTGAAGCGCCACGCGTTTTACTTCTCTCTCTTCTTCCGGTTCCAGCTCTGCGGGGAGAATGAACTCCGTCATACCCTTGGTGTACTTTGCAGTGTAGTCGTAGAACTCTCTCTTAGGTCTAAGTTCGAGAATGGGCAAAACAACAGGTTTACCATCTATTTCCAACACGGAGATGGTGAGTTCTTTTCCTCTGACGTAGCGCTGAGCTATGTAGCCACCGTAATCTTCTACAAGTTTCGACGCGTGGGAGAGAAACTCTTCCTTCGTCTTGCATATTTTGATTCCAATGCTGGAACCTTCCCTCCGAGGTTTCAGCACCGTGGGGAGCTCGAGATCGTTGGGGACGGCTACCTCTTCCAGGTAGAGATACTTGGGTATTTCCATCATGGAACCAAGAACTCTATATGTCAAGAGTTTGTCGAAGCAGACGGCGCTGGTGTAAGGGTCGGAACAGGTGTAGGGTATGTTGTGAGCTTCCATGAGAAACTGTATTCCGCCATCCTCGCCGAAGTGCCCGTGAAGGACATTGAAGACTAAATCCGAGTCCTCGACATCTTTCAGAAAGGCTGTGGGGTCGCCTTGATAATCCACGGCCTTCACCAGATATCCCAAGCGATTTAAAGCGCTGTAAACGTTTTTGCCACTTCTCAGAGACACTTCTCTTTCTCTTGAAATACCGCCCATGACCACAGCAATCTTCGGTTTACTCAACGCCATCTCCTTCCAAGAACTCCAGAATGTCTTCCATAACGCACTGACCGTATTCGGGATCTTCGAAAGGTTCGTGGTAACATCCTTCGTACTTCACCAATTTTTTTGGTGCTTGAAGTAACTTGAAAAACCTCTCTGAAGCGTCGGGAGGGACGATTTTATCTGCCGTGGAAAGGATCAGGAGTGTGGGTATCCCCACGCGACTCGCTTCGACGAAAGCTTTGTGAAGGTGTTCCATAAGCTGACAAACCAGTCTCGCTGTGACCTGCCTGTGAACGAGCTCATCTTCCACGTACCGTCTCACCGCTTCCTTGTTACGAGATAGAAAATCAACGTTTATTCTGTTGTCGAAACTCATCTTCGGTGCCAAAACGTTTAGAAAAGCGAGAGCAAGTTTCAAAACAGGGTTGATCGCGATCCTTAATGCGGGATTGGAAAGGATCAGTTTTTTCACCCCTGGTGATCTTTCTTCCACGTACCTCAATGCGATCAATCCGCCGAGGCTGTGTCCCATGAGATAAACGGGATGTTGTGACGCGTGGATCATTTCATCCACGACACTGTAGAAATCTTCGAATCGACGTATGTGTCCTCTGGGGCCTGAAGTTTTACCGTGTCCTGGAAGATCGGCACTCACCACATCGTAGCCCGCACCGTTGAAAACACCAGCCAAGTTTTTGTAACGTCCAGCGTGCTCACCGAGACCGTGAACGATCACCAATGTCCCTTTCGAGTCTTTTTTCGCACGCCAGTGGTACATCTTCTTCATCACCCCTGTGGCGTATTGAGTAGAAAAAGGCGCTGTTTTTCGCAGCGCCTTAACTGGCGGAGGCGGTGGGACTCGAACCCACACGGGACATCGTCCCATCGATTTTCAAGACCGACCCCTTGACCAATTCGGGCACGCCTCCATTTCTATTATAACCTATCTCGCCCTCACATCACCGCCTTGATATCGATCTTCCAACCGGTAAGTTTCACGGCAAGCCTGGCGTTTTGCCCGCCTTTGCCGATGGCTACCGAGAGTTCCGAAGGCGCTACCAAAACACGTGCCGATTTGGCACGTTCGTCGAGTATCCTGACGTCCGCCACTCTCGCAGGAGAGAGGGCGTTGGCTATGAACTCCAGAGGATCGGGGGACCATCTCACCACATCCACTCGTTCATGCTTGAGCTCGCGCAGAACAGCACTGATCCTGCTCCCGCCTTCTCCTATACAAGCGCCCACGGGGTCGACGTTTGGATTGTTGGAGACGACGGCAATCTTGGTTCTCACTCCGGATTCTCTGGCAATGGCTTTGATTTCGACAACCCCTTGCTCGATTTCGGGTACTTCGAGCTTGAAAAGCTCGATCACGAACTCTGACACCGCTCCGCTAACAAAGATCTTAGGGCTCTTGCCCGCCCTGGTAACGTTGACGATGTAAACTTTTATCAACGAGCCCTGCCTAAGTTGCTCGCCGTAAATCCAATCACGCTTGAGTAATCTCGTCTCTATTTTCCCCACTCGAACATCTGCCCATCGGTCGGTGACGCGCATGACCTCAGCGGTGGTCACAGATCCTACCATCTCGGAATATTTTTTGAATAGGTTCTCCTTTTCAAAGTCGCGAATCTTCTGGATGAGCACCTGTCTCGCCGTTTGGACAGCGATTCTTCCGAAATCCCTCAGCTCCAGTGGCCTGCGGATAACATCTCCAACCTTGGCATCTGGTTGAATGGTGAGGGCTTCTTCGAGACTGATCTCAGAGTTGTCGGCAGGGTTCCCTTCCACCACGCTGAGTAGTTGGAAGATCTTTACATCTCCCGTGACGCGGTCTATCTCCACGTCGACGTTCTTATTGCCTCCAAAATTGTTTTTGTATGCGGTCTTAAGAGCCTGCTCTAAAGCAATGAGAACGTCTTCTTTCGGTATTCCTTTTTCTTCTTCCAGCTCCTCAATGGCCTCAATCAAGTTCAAGTTCATCTTGCACCTCCTCCCTTAAAACTCCACTTCCAAATTAGCGCGTTTGATCTCATCCAAATTTACCTTCAGAGACTTTTTTGTATCTTTGAGTGTGATCTCCAGTGTTCCGTCTTCTCCCACTGATTTTATCCAACCTACCACGCTCGAGAGCCCTTCCACAGGCTCGTTGAAAACAAACTTCGCCAGCTTTCCAGCAAATCGTTTGTAATCTTTTTCATCTCTCAGTGGTCTATCCAATCCTGGAGACGAGACCTCCAGCATGTACGAACTGGGGATGAAATCTTCTTTGTCGAGTTCCTTTTCGATTTCACGGGATACCAGCTCACAATCATCGATCCCGATGTACCCATCCTCCTTGTCTATCACCACCTTGAGTACCCAATGTCGGCCTTGCCTGCGGTACTGAAGATCGAATAGCTCGTATCCAAGCAACGGTAATATCTGTTCCGCAATTTCCCTGGCACGCTCTACTATATCGTTGTACAAGGCATTTCGCCTCCTCGAAAAGAAATCGAGGGCCTTGTGCCCTCGAGCGATGTACCTCTTGCGTTTGTATTATAGCACGTGATCACCGTATGGAATGTTTAATTCAAAGTAAAAACGATAGTATTAAGCAGGAAGTGGAATCTTGAAAGTTTCTATACGCCACGACCTTTTCTCGACGTATGACGATAAAGGCTGGAGGTATGAAAAGGGTTAAGGGTTCGAACGTGGTGATCTTCACCGCCGGTGTTGCCCAAAGACCAGGAGAGACACGACTCCAACTTTTAGGAAGAAACGCTCGTTTGACGTGGGAATTGGCAGCTGAAGCCGCACGTTACGCACCAGATGCGATCTTTCTGGTAGTGACCAATCCGGTGGATGTTCTATCTTATGTAGCATGGAAAGCCAGCGATTTCTCCAAGGAGCGTGTCTTTGGTTCAGGAACGGTACTGGATACCGCGAGACTCAGAACCTTGATAGCCCACATTGCGGGGTTTCTCCAAGAAGTGTTCACGCTTACGTCATAGGCGAACACGGGGATTCAGAGTTGGCGGTATGGAGCAAAGCTATAGTGGGTGGGTTGCCCATAAAAGAGATGTGCAAGGCGTGTAAGGCAGGTTGTGGTTCCACGGTGTTGGAAGAACTTTTTGAAAAAACCAGGGGCACCGCTTACAAGATCATCGCTAAAAAAGGTGCTACACATTACGCTATAGCGACGGCGGTAGCCAAATCTTGGAGTCTATTTTCAGGGATGAAAGGCGCATTCTAACTGTGTCGACCTATGTGGACGATTACATGGGAGTGGGAGATCTTTATATAGGGCTACCCGCAATTCTGAGTTCCAAAGGTATTGCCAGGGTGCTGAAGCTCGATCTCGATGTTACTGAAAGGGAGCTCTTTGTGCGTTCGGCAAGGGTCATCAAGAATGCTCTCTCGAACATAGAACACCTCTGGGCGGCTCAATGATCGCCGCTCTCTTTTTCATCGGTGACTCACCATTGGCGAAACATATGTTATACTATCGGTGATTCTCCATTGGTGAAACGTGGAGGTGTTTTCATGCGCAATCCGTTCTACATTGGCAAAAAGTTCAGTGAAGAGGCGTATGTGGAGAGGGAGGAAACTCCCCGGGTTTTGGAGCTCATTCGATCTGGGGCAAATGTGGTGCTCTACGCTCCAAGACGTTGCGGGAAAACATGGTTTGGCATAGCCTTGAAGGAAGAACTTGGCAAGACAGGTGTTACCTGCATCTGGCTGGATCTGTTTTCTATAGCTACTGTCAGAGAATTCGTGGAATCGTTGAATGAAGAGATCATCAAATCTTTCAAGTTGGGGATTAAAGGTTATTTCACCAGATTCCTGGACAAATATGTTGGAAGTTTCTCAGTGGGTGTAGGTAGCGTATCGTTGAACTTTTCTCCACGCAACGAAGATGAGATCTATCAAGTTTTGAAAAAGTCGTTGGAAAGCATCGAAGAGCTCAGCGAGGGTAACGCAGTTGTATTTATAGATGAAATTCAGGAAGTTGTGAGATTCGATGATAGATTTTTAAACGTTTTCAGAAGCGTGATTCAAGCACAGAATGTAACTTACGTCTTTCTCGGATCCAGAAGGAGCGTGATATCACGTCTGTTTTTTGAGACTCAAAATCCGATGTTCAAAATGGCCAGGAAGTTCGAACTTTCCACTGCGCTTCCTGCAAGACAAACCCGGGAATTCATAAAGGAGAAGTTTATGGAAACCGGTAAGAAAATAACAGATGAGGGACTTTCGGAAATACTGAAGCGCTCTGCTCTTCATCCATACTATGTGCAGTTGATATCCTCGGAGGTGTGGTTGAGAACGAAGAAAATTGCTGATATATCAGCAGTAGAAGAAGCGGTGGAAAGTTTGAAACAGGAAAATTCTTTCCTGTTTCAATCCATGATAGAAAACGTACGTTCAAAGTACACTCTCACGGTTCTGAGAATGCTAATGTCCGATGAGCTGAGCTACAATGCGAAGAATCTTGCAAAGTGGGAAATAAAATCTCCTGCCAGCTTAGCTAAGACGCTCAAGAAATTGGAGGAAGAAGAAATAATTGTAAGGAGCGGGAAAAGCTACCGTATCCTCGACCCACTCTTTGAGGAATATCTGATGAGGCTCTTCAGGTAGATATAAAATTTTGGAACTTTTGAAGCCACGACTAAGGGAGTTTCCGTTCCAGACACAGGTATTTGAGAAGTATGCGCGTGTAGAGAAAGCTTTGCAAAACGCTGTGGTGGAGTCCTACGTACAGGGAGTTTCCACAAGGAAGATAAGGGAGATAATAGATACCCTCAGGGGAAGGTGTACCC
>QNAP01000077.1 GCA_003641795.1 Thermotogae bacterium
ATTTCCAAATGAAAGATCACTGATGAGGCTTGCAGTTGCGATACTGATAGACATGAACGAAGAACGGTTAACGGGAAGAAGGTACCTTGACATGGAGGGAAGCAACTTATGATGGGATATAGGTCCTTTTTACAGCGGTTTCTTGACACAGTTCTGTTATATCTGTTATAATACAGCTGGTAATGATTAACTACAACCTGTTGGAAACAAGGTCTTTTTGCGTTGGGGGTGGATGAGTTGAAGAACAGGGTTTTGATGATGGTGGTGATATTCTGTATGGTTTCCATTTGTCTGGCTGCATCCGTTCTAACGGTGGCCAGAACGTATTTGAACAACCTGATCCAAGGAGCATATGAAAAAGCGTACGAAATGCAATCTGAACTGATGAAACAGGCCTTTGATATCGAAAAGATGCGTGAAACTTGGAACATGGCGATTGGAATGTACGGAAAGTTCAAGAGAATGGAGGGTTACAGGATCGATCAGGTGAAAAATTACAAGGTCGTGATTTTCGACACCGTTTTTGAACGTGCGACATTATTGATAAGTGTAACTATTGATGAAAATCAAAGAGTAGCGGGGTTTTATTTCAAAGAAGGCAGATTCACGTATACACCACCCGATTATGTGGATAGAAACGCTTTCGAGGAAAAAGAGGTATGTTTCGGTACAAATTACAGGATATGCGGCTTTTTAACGTTGCCAAAAGGATTTAAAGAGTACCCGGCAGTGGTTCGGGTGCATGGTTCCGGACCACACGACAGGGACGAAACCATCGGACCGAACAAAGTTTTCAGAGATATTGCATGGGGTCTCTCGAGTAGAGGTGTGGCTGTCCTGAGATACGATAAGAGAACGTACGCGTATAAGGAGAAAATGTCAATTAGCAATATAACCGTAAGAGAAGAAGTTATAAAGGATGCGGTAAACGCTATCAGATTTTTGAAGAACCTGACTGGAGTGAAATGTGCGTTTGTTTTGGGACATAGCCTGGGTGGGATGTTGGCACCCCGGATAGCTCTGGAAGGTGGAGCGGAAGGAATAATAATGATGGCGGCAAGTCCGAGAAGACTTCATGAGATAATGATCGACCAGATAAACTATCTCAAAAGTATAGGAGCGTCAAATGGGCTTGAAAAGCATATTCCCTTACTTGAAAAACTTGGACGGAAAGAACTGGATCCTGATATAATCGTTTTGGGAGCACCTGCTTCCTACTACTATGATTTAAACACTTACAACCCTGTGAATACAATCTTGGAACTGAATGTACCTGTTTTAATCCTTCAGGGTGGGAAGGACTATCAAGTTACCGAAAAAGACTACAATATTTGGAGGAGAGAGTTGAAAAACCGCAAAAACATAGAATACGGGTTCTACGAAGATCTTAACCATCTCTTTATCACTTCAGATGCCACACCGTCACCCATGGATGTATCATACAAAATTGGACATGTTAACATACGTGTTATAAAGGATATAGCGGAGTGGATAAAGGAGAAATGTAACTCCACGGAGTTCTAAGTCAACTGGTAAGCATCTTCATATCCATTTGTGGAACAAACTCCAGCGTGACTTGACAAACTCCACAGTTTGTAGTAGACTGTACCAGTTCGCCCAGAAAGGGTGCAAAGCAAGAGGAGGTTGGTTTCTTTGAAAGGTACGGTAAAGTGGTTCAACGCCAAGAAAGGCTACGGATTCATCACCCAGGAGGACGGAAACGACATCTTCGTCCACTTCAGCGGTATCGAGATGCCCGGATTCAAGTCACTGAACGAGAACGACAAGGTCGAATTTGAAGTCCAGCAGGGTCCAAAGGGTCCGCAAGCCGTCAATGTGAAGGTCATAGGTTAACCTTCATTTCCTTAGGAAAGCCCGGTTGATGCCGGGCTTTCTCTTTTTATGGGAGGTTGAACCGCATGGTGGGCATCATCGGTGTTGGAAACATTGGAAGTATCATAGTTGAGAGGCTTCTCGAAACGGGAAAAGTGGGGCCGGATGAGCTGGTGATCTTCAATCGCTCTCCAGCAAAAGCTCTCCGGTTTAAGGAGAAAGGGGTAGAAATCGCCTCGAACGCTGCTGAAGTGTGTGAAAAGTCCACTGTGATTTTTCTCGCTGTCAAACCTCAGGACGCTCCCGAACTCTTCCAACAAATAAAGGACTGCGACTTTGGTGAGAAATTGATCGTCAGCACCATGACCGGTGTTACTATCGAAAGGATCCAGAAATCCACAGGATGTGAGCGTGTGGTGAGGATCATGCCCAACGTTCCCAGCGCAGTTGGACGTGGGGTAGTAGGAGCTGCGTATTCCCCCACTTTGGATAAAACCAATCGATCACATGTTAAACAGCTTCTGGACAGTCTGGGAAAGATCGTGGAAGTGAGAGAGAGAGATTTGGCCGCCGTGACAGCTTTGAGCGGAAGCGGTCCCGCTTTTGTCTTCGTAATCGTGGAGGCGCTGATCGATGCAGGGCTCAGAATGGGCCTGTCTTATGAGACTGCCAGGGAATTGATCCTCGAAACGCTGAAGGGCTCGGCAGAACTTCTACAACTTCGTGGAAACCATCCAGGTGAATTCAGACACCTTGTCACCTCCCCTGCGGGAACGACCATCGAGGGGATCTTTTCCTTAGAGCGCGAAGGTCTTCGAGGTTCTCTCATGAAAGCGCTTTGGGACACCTTTGAAAAGGCGAGATACTTTGAAAATCGTGAGAATACTGCCGATAAAATTAAGGGGTGATCCCTTGAGGATTGGTGGTGTTGATAGCTCATTACCTACGTGGACCTACCGAGTCTTCGCGACGGCTGGTACGACAAACATAACAGCTCAGCCGGCTACGCTCATGGACGAAGATACGATGAAGCAACTTTTGAATGCTATCACCTACAACCAATTCGGCATCGCGACAAAGCTCGCACGGATCGCAGGTGAGATGTACTCAAGACTCAGTTGGACCGCGTAAGCAGGCCACAACAAACAGAAAGGGGCCATTTGGATGGCCCCTTTCTGTTTCTGACTATCCCGATCAGAATCAGAAGGAAACGTACTTGCTCAGTGTCACGCTCCAAGTAGTGTCAGCATCCTTTGCAAAGTTGACGGCTGCAGCCACGTCCACAAGGTCGTAGAGAGAACTGCTCAAAGAAACCGATGCACTCCACTTGTCAGCACCAGGACCGGCATCGAGAGTTGCACTGTAACCGTATCCAAAACTGGCTGACAATGTGGGATCGCTCAATGCTGTGAGCCCAAGCGACAATTTCAAGGAAGCGCTGGCGTAGACGTAAACATCCGTTGCGGCTGCCACAACATCATCCCAAGCAGCTCCGGCATTGTATTCAACAGGATCGACCGTCCCCGCAAGATCTGCCTGGAGGAAGGTGGTGAACGCTTGGCTGACGAGGTCATAAGCTGGCTTAGCCGTCACTGTAAGCTTGGCAACATCTGGTCCAAGTCCGAGTTCGGCTGTGGCTCCCACTGCCTGGCTGTCGGCACCGACAGCGTAGGTCAAAGATGCGAGCCCGTCGGTGTACTTCGCCCAAGCAGTCACGCTGAGAGGTCCGAGTTCCAAAGCGCCATACTCAGCGTACACCGCGTACCCTGTGTTAACTCCATCGTTTCCAAATCCGAAGGTGGCGCTCAGCTTGTCGACAGCCAGACCAGCTTCAGCTCCAAAACCCATTTGAGCCCCACCGAGAACAACTCCAGCAACTCCAAGCGTACCAATGCCGAGATCGAAATCGGCCAGTTTCAGTGCCACGATGTCGTCAAAGTACTGTTCTGTCGCATCGGGATCGACAGTGTCAACATAGGCTAAATCGAGCCCAAAGTCCTTGAAGTTGGTAACGAAAGCTTCCCCACTGACACCTGGGAATATGTAAGTGCTCCAGCCGTAGTTATCGGGATCTGCCGCAAAGGTGCCATAGGTGAATCCGAAGTGATCGTTTTCTCCAGAAATGGAGGAGACGGAAACATCCGCACCAACTCCGGAAATGCTGAGAGACAGTCCTTCCACACTGACACTGTAGCTCCAGGATGGACCGTCGGAGAACCCGTTACCGATGTCGATACCGTCGCTGCCGATGGTGACCTCGAAGTAAGCCTCTCCACTCACATCGATGCTGAGTGCCGCAGCCATCGCCAGCGAACCAAGTGCCACTGCCAATAACACCGCGATGAGTTTTCTCATACTTCAACCTCCCCTGTAATAAAATTTCGTAAAATTTCCAACAAACCTCACAGATTACCCGCCACGTAGAAACCGACCATCACGGCCCAAGCACCAAGGGCAACACCGGTTATACCGAGAGCGAGGTTGATCCATGTCCAAGCGTTCGGTTTTCCAGCTGCCTTTTTCGCTTCTTCTGCCGTGGTCTTGGCTTCCTCAGCCAAAGCCCTCGTTTCATCAACAGTCTTCTTGTTGGTTTCCAAGGTTGCGCTCACTTCGGTCATGGTCTCTTCTTTAGCCTGTGCAAGTTTGGAGTCAATCTCATCCCTGAGAGAAGCTACGTCTTGCTTCACTGCCGAAACATCGGTTTTCAACCCTCTCACCATGAGATCTAAGGAATTCAGCCTATTGTTGAAGAGGTCGTTGATTTCGGACTGATCGGCCACCTTCTCCTCGATCTCTGCGTTCACATCTTCTCTGAGTATATCCAACGCCTCGGCAACCATGTCGAACTGTTCTTGTAGACTGGAGAGCTCGCTGTAGACGTAATCAAAGCTCTCGTAGTACTCGTCAGCACTCAAGAAGTTTTCGGACTTTGCCTGGAGATCTTCAACAGTTTTCTTGACGTCCTCGTAGCCAGAAAGATCTGGAAGAGCGGAGACCTTCTCTTCAAGATCTACCATCTTTCTCGAAAGCACATCCAAAATCACGTTGACGCGCTCAAGTTCGCTCTTTTGGGCGGCCGTCCTCTTCACGGATGCGACATCCTTGGCAACTCCCATGATCTTCGCACTGTTGGAAAGTATGTCCGCCTCCGCTTTCATCTTGAAGTCCTTAAAAGAGTCCTCAAGAGTGTCGACCTTTCTGGAAATAATCTTCGTCGTGCGATAAAGTTCCGAGATATCGTTTTCGTAGAGATCGTCGTTCATCTTGAGCAGGGTTATCTCTTTTGCGATCTCGTCAAGCTCACCCTGAACCTCCGAAACACCCTCGATCTTCTTTTCGAGAGCTTCTACCCGAATGGAGAGCTTCTCGAATTCAGGAGTAGAGACGAAGTTCCCAAGTTTTGATTCGAGTTTCCCAAGCTTGGCCGAAAGCTCTGTCAGCTTCGCGAGATCTTCTTTCACACTCGAAACGGTGCCGTAGAGCTCTCCCAACTTCTTCGCCAGTGTTTCTACAAGTGTGTCGAGCCTTTCAACGTCTTCCTTGTAAGCGTAGACCCCCTCCACCTTCGAAATCTCGCCGAGCTGCTCTTGAAGCTGTCCTATCTTGTTAGCCAAAGCTTCGACATAAATGGAAAGTCGCTCAAAGTCCGCAGGAGAAACGCACTGCATCTTCAGCTGCTCCGTCTTCTCCTCCAAAACTCTGTCGATGTACTGAATTACCCTCCAAGAAAAAACGGCGAACTCGTACCTCGTAAGGGCCTGCTTACCCTTGAACGTTCCATCTGGATATCCTATGATGAGCCCCCTGTCGACAAGAGCCTTGACTGATTCATATGCCCAATGATTCTTGGGGACGTCTGAAAGCTGCGCTAAAACCACGATTGAAGCCAAAACAAGCCCCAAGATCATCAGTACGTGTTTCCTCATTCCATCTACCTCCCTTCGTTGTTACCCCTGGATTTGCCGCGCTGATTATACCACGTTCCGCGTAAGAAATTCAAGTTTTCGGCACAAGAGAATAGAACCTGCGTTTTCCCACCTTCAAAACGGCTGCTGAATCTATCTTCAAAGGATCGAAAGACTCTATTCGTTGATCGTTCAGCCTCACCCCTCCCCCGCGGATGAGCCGCTTCGCTTCACTTCGACTACCAGCAGCTCCTACCTTAACCAAAAGGTCAACGGGGTCAACCATCCGGGGAACTTCGACTCTTGGGAGCTCGGAAGGTAGCTCCCGCTTTTGAAAAACTTTCACAAACTCATCTTCTGCCTGAGCAGCAGCTTCCCTTCCGTAGAAAGATTCCACGATTTCGCGTGCCAGCAGCATCTTCACATCGCGGGGATTCATCTTCCCCGTCTTCATCTGGTGCTCGTATCTCTCGATCTCCTCATCGGCGATATCGGTTAACAACCGCATGTACTTAACGATCAAGGAATCTGGAATCGACATTACCTTGCCATACATCTGGTTGGGGGGATCGGTGAAAGCTATGTAATTATTATAACTCTTGCTCATCTTGAGGTGTCCATCGGTTCCTTCAATTATGGGCATAGTCATCACGATCTCCGGCTCCTGTCCATAAGATTGCTGGATGTGCCTTGCCACAATCAAATTGAAGTACTGGTCCGTACCTCCCATCTCCACATCCGCTTCTATCGCCACCGAATCGTATCCCTGTGCCAGCGGGTAAAGGAATTCAGCTATGCTTATGGGTTCACCCGATTCGAAACGTTTGTGGAAATCGTCTCTTTCCAACATTCGGCTAACCGTGTAACGTGCGGCGAGCCGTATCACATCTTCAAAGTTGAGAGGCTCCAACCATTCGCTGTTGTATCTGAGCTCCGTTTTCTCTCTGTCGAGTATCATGAAAGCCTGCTTAGCGTAGGTTTCCGCGTTCTCGACAAGTTCCTCTTTGGAGAGCATAGGCCTTGTCTTCGATCTCCCAGAGGGATCCCCAATCCTTCCTGTGAAATCGCCGATGATCAGCACTACCGTGTGGCCAAGCTCTTGAAACTGCCGAAGTTTGCGCAACACTACAGCATGTCCCAGATGCAGATCGGGTCTCGAGGGATCGACTCCCAGCTTCACTCTAAGTCGTCCTTTCCTTTTGATACGATCGACGAGCTCCTCTTCACTGACGAGATCCACTACATTGCGTTTGAGTACCTTCAATTGGTCCTCAGGTTTCAGAGCGATCACCTCATCTGACCATCACGTAAGCCGTTAGCACACTGGTTATGAAGAAGGTTACACCAAGAGCGAGGGTGATCTTACCTCCCGTGTCCAACCCTTTCTTTCTACCGAACACCGTGTGGAGCGCGCCACTACCAAAAGCTCCACCGAGTTCCGAAAACTTGGTCATCTGTACGATAACCATGTACACAAGAACAACAGATATAGCCACGTGTATGGCTGCCATCACAACCGAAAACATCTGAGAGCACCTCCTGAGTGTGAGTATAAAATTGAAAGTCTGGAATCTATATTAACACAGATGCCTCGCGACTTCAAGCGGGTGAGAGTGTGCTTGAAAAAACGCCCCCTTTCTCCAATAGATGGATAGGGTGTCTCAAAGATTGGTAACGACCAACCATATCAGCGATCTTTCTGGGAGGGCGGAGGATTCCACATTGCAGAAAGCGAAGCACAACATGCTTTCTGCAATGTGAAAAAGGAAGAGGTAGTGCATCCCCCACGCTCACACAGCTTGCACTCGCTTTTTTCCTCGTTCGCATCCACAAAACGACCCACGCGAAGATTCAGCTTCCTGCTTCAGCTTCGCTTTCATCCGCATCCGTGCGGCTTCGAGGTCGTTTTGTATGGATGCTCACTCGGCGCTCGTGAGGCTGTGTGACCGTGAGGGATTCTGTTAAGCGATTCATGTGAAGAGACAGAGGTTTTCACATTGCAGAAAGCCTGTCTTGCGAAGCGCCGATGCG
>QNAP01000078.1 GCA_003641795.1 Thermotogae bacterium
CCATATAATACATACGTGCACCTCCTTCTTTGCTAAAAATCCCTGTCTGCCCCTGCCCGACGGCAGGCGGGAACAGGCAGGCCATACTACCAGAGGTGCACAACTTTTTCATGTTATCACACATTTAAGGGGACAGTACCCAGTGGTTTTGAAAGAAGCAAAAATGGTTATGGCACAGAGAGAAGACGAGAAGGAGGTAAAAGAAAAAGAGGAGATAAAGAGACCAGTAGAAATAGGGGAGATGGTGGTAACGGCTCGTAGAGTGGAAGAACCTAAGGCCCAATTTCCCCAACAAATTAATGTCTTAAAAAGTGAGGACATAGATAAAGCAGGTACACCTGATGTCTTGAATGCCATTAATAAATGTGTGTCTGGTGTTTCATTTAATGCCACGCCCTGGAACGCCACAGGCATCAACTTTGCCATGGGCGGTCTTCAGATACGTGGCACCTGGAGGGCTGACCGCTACCTTAAGATGCTAGTCGACGGTGTGGAAATGCAGGATATCCCATTTAACAGGGGGATGACCTTAGATATGCTTCCTGTCCAGGCTGTGGAACGGATGGAGTTTTTGAAAGGTCCGGCCTCGGCCCTTTACGGTGGTGGCTCAATTATGGGGACTACCAACCTTCTTACCAAGAAAGGGACAGATACCTTTACCTCATATGCTTCTTTTGGTTATGGGAGCTATGATGAAAAAGATGCACGGGGGTCTATCCTTGGAAAGGTCGGTAAATTTAGATATCATCTGGCCTACCAGCATGTAGACAGTGATGCCTATACCGATGATTATAGTTCTATAGCCCGCAAAGCAATGGCGCGTTTAGATTTTGAGCCGACTCTATCTACCAATTTTGAGTTGTTGTGGGTCAGTAACTGGAATGAGATGAATGGAATGTGGGGGGAGGGAGTTCCTGAAGATGTCCTGAAAAAAATCGTAGACAAGGTGAAGACCCCGAGGGCACCTTGAGTAGCAATCTACACCACATTCTTTTAAAAGGTAATCATTTCTTTAGTGATTATGTGGAATTAGTGGCTGACATACACTATCAAACCAATGACGATTCCCGAGTATTTCACGTAGAGATTCCGGGCCGCTTCACTATCAATCGTTGGTGGGATAACGAGATGGACCAGTTTTACAGTGAGGCATATGTCAATTTAACCTATCCGGTTGCTGGAATGGAAAACTTCTTTTCAATAGGTTTGTGCGGAAGCCGGGTGGAAAGCGATGACAGACAGAAATATGTTTATCCCTGGGCAGATTGGTATAGGACAACCGATTGGGATGAAACTAGGTGGAGATTGTTCTTTCAAGATAGACTTTCTATCCTTAAAAACCTTCATTTGAGTGTTGGTCTGCGATACGACAGGGTTGAAACAGACACAAAGGAGATTACCACAGGGTGGAGAGCTGGTGTTGTAGATCGTTCTTTAGACATTGACTTCTGGAGTTCAAAAGTGGCCCTAGATTGGGAATTTGTACCAGGGCATCACCTTTTTGCCAGTTACTCAAGGTCATTCCGTGCACCTTGGGGTGCTTTTGAGGTCCGGCAGGTAGGTGGTGAACAGCTAAAAGAGGAAAAAGCAGATTCATGGGAGGCTGGTTATAAAGGGACACTATGGAATTGTTTGGATCTCGCCTTCACAGGCTACTATAACAAGCTTACCGATGCCATTTACGGTCGGTTCGACCCTGAACTTTTACAGAATTGGTACACCAATGCCCAAGAACTAACTCACCAAGGATTCGAGATTGAAACCAGATTCCGCCCCTTTAAGGGATTGTCTCTTTGGGCGAATTTGGCATTAGATTATTCAGAGTATGAAGGTTATAAAGACTATGACATGGTTATAGGAGATCTATTAGACTATTCAGGTAAGAAGCCCGAACTTTGTTGGAGAGACATAGTGAAATTCGGCGTTGATTATGAAACCCCTTGGAATTTGAAGTTAGGTATATCAGGAAACTATCAAGGTGACTATTATATAGATAAAGAAAACACCCTTAAGGCACCCGATTTTGTGGTATTCGATGCCTATGCCACTTATTCATGGAATAAATTTGAGCTTATGTTTTATGTTAACAATATATTTAATGCAGATTATGGATACCTTTGGACTGCGTATTTTGGTTCTAAGCAATATATTCCAGCACCCAGGGCAAATGTTAGGGGAATGTTGATCTACAAGTTCCAGGTCTATTTTTATCCAATCGGAATCCTAGGAAAGGAGGTGAGAAATAATGGCAATAGAGATTATTGATGAAACTAGGGAAGTGCCCTCAAGTGCATCTGATGATCATTTGGGCCGATGGGATATGTAGAAAAGGATAAATAAAACTGGAGGGTAACTTGTGGGTAGGGTTATTGTAGAAGGATGCCAACGCATTTCTGAACCCCTCATTTCAGTCTAGAAACGGTTATTTGAATTACCTCAAAAATTGGGATACCGCGAGGATAAGTTGACCTATAGAGAACTTTATACCGGGAAATATCCCCATTAAATTAGAATTTTATAAGCGACGGAGGTTATCGTGCGAAAGGCACTTTACATTTTTTGGTTGCTGACATTCCTAGCTGTTTTATCAGGGCCGGCTATAGCACACGATTTTTTTGTCATTGCCACATACTCTATGACTCACCCACATGGGAGTGCCATTATCAATTTAGGATGGGGGCATGTGCTTCCTATGGATGATTTCTTACCAGCAAAGCGTATTGAGACATATGCCATTTATGACCCGGATCTTAAGAAGCTTGATTTTCCCTTTGATTCCAGTGCCAATAATGACATCACCCACGAAAACAAAGGACGGGAAAGTAAAAATTTTCCGGCCGCGACACTTAAAACAGGCGACTGTTTTGTTCAAAAAGTAATATTTAAGAAAACCGCACCTGATGGCGTTTATCAAGTGGCAAGTAGCTTAAAAAACCTATCTAACTGTATGGGATGATGACAAGGGAAAGAGGCACTGGAGTCCCAAGAGTCTGGATAAAATCAAAAAAGAAAAGAAGAATATCAAAAACATAAAGATGAGTATTCTCTATCATGCCTTTGCCAAAGCATTCATAACAAAAGGAAAGTGGAGCCAGCCCAAAGCTGTAGGCCAAGACCTGGAGCTTATACCGCTTACTGATCTGTCAAAAGTGCGAGTTGGCGATTTCGTTGCTTTTCAGGTGCTTTTGAACAGGAAACCCTACCATCCAAAAAGCATACCTCCAACAAAGATGTTTGCCTGTGGAAAATATTATGGAATATCCCAGGACGAGCCCGATTACTATTACGGTGTGTGGAGCAATATTCATGAGGGCGTGGGAAGGATACGGGTGGTAGCTCTGGGCAAATGGATAGTCAAGGTTTTTGTGCGAGAACCGGTGACCAAAGACGGACCATTTAAAGACGTGGCAGGAAAGGTCCTGGAAGTAGGTTATATCGCTACTGCAACTTTTACTGTAAGGTGGCAACCTTTATGCAATTCTGTTCATTCCGCTGGCACTAATCTTATACACTAGTCCTCTGCCTGCCCAGGATAAGCAAAAGGGAAGGGAGGTCTTTACTAGGAAAGAATTGGAAGGTTTTAATGCCCGTACCCTTTCTGAGCTTCTTAATGCCCTACCGGGAGTTAGTGTAGAGGTAGGAAAAGTCTTCATTCAAGGTTCGTCGGGTAAAGATGTAGTGGTGATTATAGATGGTCGGAGGATTACCGACCCCTCGGTTAAGACCACTAATTTGTCAGGATACTGGGCGGAAGAGAGTGAAAAGATTGAGATAATAAAGGGGGCAGGTGCTGCTATTTATGGAGATGATACCGCTGGTGGTGTAATCCTTATTACCACTCGGAAGGAAAAGAGGGGTATCAGCGGGACCTGGGAGGCATTTACTGATACTTATCAGAGGTCCCAGATTAGAACCAAGATAGTGCAAAAAAAGATATCCTCAGCCATAGGAGGAACGCTTCAGTTTACATACTATGACCAGCCCAAGGAATATGTGGACCTTTGGGCCATTCGCATAAAAAACCTTTTTTAGAAAAAAAATCAGATGCTGGAAATAAATGGGCCATAAATTTAGATGCATTCTATTGTGAATCTCAACCACCAGGCCTTACTTATGCCCCTACCCCCAATGCTGATGCAAAAGGATATGACTGGAATCTGACCGCTAGTTTTGAGAAAGGAGCTTTAAAAAGTCAAACCTATTTATACAGGATATGGAGATGATTATAAAAATCCAGATATAAATTTTGGCCATCAATATCTTTCCCAAGTATTAGGTGAGACAATAAATTATTCCTTAGAGCTTCCTTGGGTAGGAAAGACCCCAATAGGAGGAACCTTTGAGCATTACATCATTACTTCTAACAATTTTGATACTAAACACGAACCTCAGGGGCATCTTTTTGTGGCAAAGGAATGGGACTTAACCCAATGGTTCAGCTTGGGAGCAGGGTTTCGCCTTAGTTACTATAGTGCTTTTGGCTTAGGATACAATCCAGAAATTACCCTGAATTTTTCTCTAGGCAAATGGGCTCTCAGGGCCAGCATTTGTCAATCCCATAATACCCCTTCAATTCATAGCCGGTTTTACAATTCTACCTATGAAAAAGGGAATCCTGATCTCAAAATGGAAAGGGTGAATAATCTGGTATTTGGGCTAACCTTCAATCCCCTAAAGGAACTTTCCCTTTCTGCCAGTGGATTTTACAGTCACATTGATGATGCAGTAACACAGACTAGGTATGGAGAGATTACCACCTATGAAAACCTTGCTACCATTAGCAGGAAAGGTGCGGAAATCTCTCTGGATATAAAGCCACTAAGCATATTTAACGTTAACCTATCATACCTTTATCTAATGGTCAAAGATGAAGAAACCCAGCTTTATGTTATTCAAAAACCAAAACATACCTTTAAATATATCCTAAATCTAAAATGGAAATCCTTTGGCTTGATGCACAGAGGGGAGTGGAGCTCTTTCTATTTTAGTGACTCTGCAAATACCATAAAAATACCTGCTCGTTATATTGGAGATATTCGTTTAACATACCACCTAAAAGGGTGTTTAGCCTATATAGGGATTACCAATTTCCTCAATAAACATTATGAAATGTTTAGAAGTCTTCCTGGACAAGAAAGGATTTTCAGATTTGGTTTACAATGGAACTTTTGAGGCATTGACAAAAAATGATAAACGAACTTACCAAAAAGGTCTTAAAACTTGCCTATCCAGTTATGCTGGGGAATATTTCCCTAATCCTTCTCAATGTTGTAGATACCATAATGGTTGGAAGAATAAGCCCCCAAGCACTTGCTGCTACAGCACTTGGTGGCTTTTTTTATTTTACTATTGCCTATTCCATAGGCGTTATTGGAAATGGCACCTTGGCTATGGTTGCTAGAAGGTATGGAGAGAAGAAATTCAAAGACTGTGGTAAAAGCCTAGATACTTCCATTATAATTGCCTTAATTTTTGGCATTCCCATTGTCTTGTTTTCATGGATTATGGTTAACCTTATGGCTCCAATTCTATCCAATGATCAAACAGTTGTTCCCCTCCTTGGAGTATATATGAAATATCGGTTTTATGGACTGGTCTTTTTTCTTTTAGTTAGGGTTTTTAATGGATTCTTCGCTGGAATTGGAAAGACAGGCGTCAGGATGAAGGCCAACATTATCCTTACAATTGCAAACATAGTCCTTGACTATCTCCTTATCTTTGGTAGCCTTGGATTCCCCAGGCTGGGTGTTAAAGGTGCAGCTATAGCATCAACCATATCAACCGGTCTTTGTACCCTCTATTTTGTACTTGTAAGTTTTCTGAGTTATAAATCTGATTATTTTCTTTTTTACTTTAAGTACGTGGATTTTCAAACAGCAAAAAGGATATTGAGGCTTTCCACCCCTCTTGTCCTTCAGAGCTTGGTTGGAAGCGGAGGTTACCTTGGATTTTTCTGGATTATTGGAAGAATTGGAACTATCGAGCTTGCCACTGCAAATGTTATTACTTCCATGAATAGTTTGGTCTCTGTGGTCTATTCTGGATTGGCTGTGGCTACAGCAACCCTTGTTGGTCAATCTCTTGGTGAAAGAAACATAGGAAAGGCAAGGGGCTCCATCTTTGAAGCAACTAAGTGGACTGGGATTTGCATGCTGTTTTTTGGTATGATTTTCCTTCAAGCCTTATTCGTATTTATATTCCAAGTCAAGATGTGGTAGAAGTGGGCATAATTCCTCTAAGGATAAACGCGGCAATCATCCTTATTTATGCAGTAGGTACTGTCCTTATGTTTGCCCTTGAAGGGGCTGGAGATACAAGGTTTACTATGTTTGCTGAAATCTTGATTACCTTTATCTTCTATCTTCCTTGGGTTTACCTATTGGGTATTATATTCCATTGGGGACTTGTGGGCGCTTATTTGGGCGAAATGATCTATGCTACCTCGCATGCTGTCTTTATGGGCGTAAGGCTTAGAAGGGATTTATGGACACAGATAGAAATTTAAAAATGTCATTTACCAATATTGGTCAATGCACAAATATTTCGCCAGTAGCCTTAGCTTTAGATGGGCTCTTCTCCTTTGGTAAAAACAAGAAAAAAGTGAAAGAAAAGGAGACTTCTGAAGACAGGAATGATGTCTTTGACCGGGTGCTTAAAGAGATCGCCTCTCTTAATCTGAGATACCCCAAAGCCATCCTAGGTATATTTATTTTGCTTACAGTTGTTTCTATCTTTGGCTACACCTTAATTGAAGTTGAGACCAATTCCATTGAATTTATGAGCAAGGATTTACCGGTCAGGCAGGCATATGACTATGTGGACTCACACATGGGTGGTTTCATGTCTATGGAGATCATGCTGAATACAGGCAAGGAAAACGGGATAAAGGACATAGAATTCTTAAGGCAAATGGAGACCCTGCAAAACCGCATAGACAAACACCCTTTAACCTGGAAGACCACCAGTGTGATAGATATCCTATCATCATTGGAGGTAAATATGGGGAAGCCCTCAAGGTTACCCTCTCAACTGTCGGCCGTCCCATCATGTTTACTACTATGATACTGGTGACAGGATTTTCGGTGTTCGCACTCTCTGATATGTACAACTTGGTTCACTTTGGACTGATGTCTATTTTTGCCTTTCTCTGGGCGCTATTGGCAGATTTATTCATGTCTCCGGCCATGCTGCTTCTATTTAAGCCATTGGGCCCGGAAAGGCAGGTAGGGATGTGAAAACCAACAGAGGGGATCAAAATAACTTCAGCAATGCAATGGTTATGGAAGTTTGGGCTATCATTAATCCAATGATCCATTTGACTAAGCGAATCTCCAAGTCTTTGATATCCTCTTTGAATCTGATTTCCAAGTCTTTGATATCCTCTTTAGTAGCCAATCCTTCTTTTTGTGACTGCTCAATTATTTCAATAAATTCGTTTGCTTTTTGGTCTTCAAGTCCGAGGTCTTTCAAAATGGGATAAAGCTTTGCTAAGGTAGCCATGTATGTATACCCCTTTCTTCAAAAAAGAGAATAACATGCATATCGAAAAAAATCAAATAAAGAATTGTGAAAAATGTAAAGGAGGTATGGGCAAATGAAAAAAATAATAATCGGAATATGTATCTCTATTCTTTTGTCTTGTTTATGCTGGGCCGGGGAACTCACCGGCCGTGACATCATGCTTAAGGTGGATGCAGTTGATACCAGTAAGGATTACAGGATGACTGCAGTTATGGTGATCAACCGCAGGGGA
>QNAP01000079.1 GCA_003641795.1 Thermotogae bacterium
GACCATCCCAAGATAATGAGGGTGGTAGAAGACGAGTCGCTACCTTCGCATGAAGTAGCTAAAGTTATCGAGAAGGTGATCGAAATCGCGCGTCTTGGGAATAAAAAAGAGATAATCGAGTTCTTAAAGACATACATTCCTGATGCGGAAGAGATTCGAGAATGATAGGAAAGCTTACTCTCACTTTCATGATTTCCGCTGTGATGTGTTACGTGGCCACGCGCATTTCGCTCAACGGCAAGCTTTACGATCAACCCGGTGGTAGGAAAACCCATTCCAAGCCAGTGCCTCATGTGGGTGGCATCGCTATCGCTGTTTCTCTGATTGTCGGTGTGATCTTCTTCAAATTCCGGTGGCCGATTTTTTTCTACGGACTGGCTTTTCTCCTTTTGGGGGCTGCCGATGATGTGAGAAAGCTCGATTACCGTGTAAAGCTCATTTTCCAGATCTTGATTGCGAGCTTCTATGTTTTAACCTATAAACCAACTGCTAACCTCTTTGGTGTGACGTTGCCTGTTGTCGTGGGTAGGGTTCTCAGTGTGATCTGGATCGTCGCTTTGGTGAATGGTTTCAACTTTATCGACGGACTGAATGGACTCGCGGGCTCCACGGGAGTTATCGCAGCGATGTTCTTGTGGATGCAAACGCATGAGGTACATTTCGTCTACCTTTCGGCAGCTTTAGCGGGTTTTCTCATTTTCAACTTCAAACGAGGGAAGATATTTCTTGGAGATGGGGGAAGCTACTTTCTGGGATTCTTGCTCGCGGCGTCCTCCTTTGAAGCTGAAATGGGCGAATTGGTGAACGCCACCGTTTTTATGGGGTATCCGGCGTATGAGATGGTCTTCGTTGTCTTTCGTCGAACACTCAGAGGCATCTCACCGTTTCGTGCAGATCGTCTTCACACGCACTATACTTTGGAAGACAAGGGCTTTTCCACGCAGATCGTGGTACTACTACTCGCCACTTACTCGGGTTTCTGTAACTTCCTTGCCCTCCTGCAAACTGGACTTTCCTTCACTTTCTATTTGACTGCCTCGCTGGCTTTGCTCTTCTTCGTTATCGTCAACAAGAGCCGCCTTTAACGCCGCAATTGCCACCTCTAACTGATCGTCTGCGGGCTGAGCGGTGGTAATGAGTTGGGTGAGCAAACCAGGTGCGAGAAATAACTTCGAGATTGGATGTCGCACATTTCGAGAGGAGAGCTTTTGCGCTTCGTAGGAAAGAGAGGCGATCACTGGAATGAGTAGTATCCTGGAAAGAACTCTGGAGAGCGTGGAAGATCCAAGGATGATGTCAGCAAGAGAAAAGACGATGATGGAGATTAGAATAACCAACACCAGAAAAGTGGTACCACATCTGGGATGGAGAGTGGAATGTTTCCTCGCATTCTTCACGGAGAGGGTTTCACCCGATTCGTAGGTGTACACCGCCTTATGCTCGGCTCCGTGATAGGCGAAGAGACGCTTGACGTCACGAAAGAGCGAGATCACCCACAGATAGGTTAGAAAAACGGCCCCTCGCACCAAACCTTCCGTAAAAGTGAATAGGCCGGACTCACGCCCGACGATGAATCTGGCAGCGAGCATGGGACCCAACACGAACATTCCTATGCCGATCAAAAGTGCAAACAAGATCGAAAAGACGAAATCCTTGGTGGTGAATTTTTCGTCTTCGGTGGAGGAAAGTCTCGCAGATACATCGATCGCTTTGAATCCTATAATGATGGTATCTACCATAACTATTATACCGCGCAAGAAAGGTATCTTTGAGAGTTTTGATTTTCTAACAAAAGGCTCTTTTTCAAGCACTTCTGTTTCTATAGTACCCTTCGGTGTTCGTACCGAGACGACAGTACGGTGGGCCCGCATCATAACCCCTTCGATGACTGCTTGGCCTCCAACGTTCATGCGCCGACTCAAGGATTCTCACCTCTAATTCTTTCAGCAACCAAACGTGCGTTGTTCCCCTTGAGCAGTATTTTGAAGAACTTCATCGCTTCCATATCTTCAGAGTCTGTCTTGTCAAAAAAATAGAGTTTCATTTTTGCTTCGAACCTGCGTTTTTCTTCTTCAGACAAACCGGCGAGACTTTCCACCACTTCAAAAAGTGTCGTGTCTTTTCGACAGGCTTCGATGATTACTCTTATGTTTTCTTCATCTGGGCTGCTTACTTTCATTCAGGTACACCTTGAACGAGAGGCCTGTCCTTTCTTCGCCATCGACTTTCACATCCACAAAACCCGGTACCATGTAAAGGCTCTGGCCTCGCTCGCCAAGGAACCTGTTTGCGATAACAATGGCTTTGACCGCTTGGTTGACCGCCCCAGCACCGATGGCCTGAATCTCAACCACAGGGCCCTTGCTGAGCGCACCCGCGATCGCTCCAGCGACTTTGTTCGGATTGGAATTTGAACTCACCTTCAAAATCTCCACGTGGCATCCTCCTCCACAAACATTTTCTGAATCTCCATTATTTTAGCACGATACCATTAGGTTCACACCGTTGCTTTTGCCTTCGTTGCTCTCTTGCGAAAGTGCAGCCGCCCTTGTCTCGCTGAGCAGGTAATAGTATCACCCGGTTCGTAATCTCCTCGGATGATCGCCTCTGCGAGGGGATCTTCCAGATACTGCTGCATTGCTCGCTTGAGTGGTCTTGCACCGTAAACGGGGCTGTAGCCTTTTTCCACTAAGAATTCCCGAGCACTCTTGGTCAACCTTATCGACAATCCTTTCTCGCGGAGTCTTGCTTCGATGTCTCTCATGAGTATGTCGATGATCTGATCCACGTGCTCTCTCGTAAGGGCATGGAAGACTACTATTTCGTCGACCCTGTTGAGGAACTCGGGTCTGAAAGTCCTCCTCACTTCCGAGAGCACTGTCTCCTTCATGGTCTTGTAGTCTTGATCGACGTTCTCAGCTTCTACAAATCCAAGTGCGCGCTTGCTTTTGTTGATCAATTCTCCGCCAAGGTTGCTGGTCATGATGATGATAGTATTCCTGAAGTCTATCACTCGTCCTTGAGAGTCTGTAAGTCGCCCATCATCCATGATCTGCAGCAACAAATTGAAGACATCAGGATGGGCTTTCTCTATCTCGTCGAAGAGTATCACGGAGAAAGGTCTTCGCCGTACCTGCTCGGTAAGTGTGCCTCCTTCTTCGTATCCCACATAACCTGGAGGTGCTCCTATGAGTCTCGAAACAGAAAAACGCTCCATATATTCCGACATATCAAACCTTAGGAGCGCTTTTTCATCGCCGAAGAGATACTCCGCCAACGCTTTGGCGAGTTCGGTCTTTCCCACACCTGTAGGCCCAAGAAACATGAAGGTGCCCACCGGTCTTCTCGGGTCTTTTATGCCACTTCGCGCACGTCTTATGGCTTTCGACACGGCCTTTATAGCCTCTTCTTGAGCCACGATACGCTTGTGAAGTGCCAATTCTAACCTGAGCAGCTTTTCGCTTTCCGTTTCCTCAAGTTTTTTCAACGGTATACCAGTCCAATTCGAGACTACCTCCGCAACCTCGTCTACGTCTACCAGTGCGATCTCTGCTTCTGCTTCTTTTCGCCATTCATTGTAGAGCTGCCTGTAAGTTTCTTCCATTTCCAGCTCTTTCTCTCTCAGCTCTGCTGCCATCTCAAAATCCTGATTTGCTACCGCCAGTTCTTTTCTTGCTCGCACCTCTTCGATAGACCGCATGAGTTCTTTGATCTCCCGCGGCGCCGTGAGTACCTTGAGGCGAGCACGGGATCCAGCTTCGTCGATAACGTCAATGGCTTTGTCGGGGAAGAAATGATCGCTGATGTATCTTTGCGATAATTCCACAGATGCTCTCAAAGCCTCGTCAGTGTAGTGCACACGGTGGTGGATTTCGTATTTGTGCTTCAAACCTCTGAGAATTTCCAGTGTTTCTTCTGGGGTTGGTTCCACCACGTAGACCTTCTGGAACCTCCTTTCAAGAGCTGCATCTTTTTCTATGTACTTTCGATACTCGTCTGGGGTTGTTGCACCTATGCATCTGAACTCACCTCGTGCCAATGCCGGTTTGAGAATGTTTGACGCATCCACCGCGCCTTCAGCAGAACCCGCACCGACGATAGAATGCATCTCGTCGATGAAAACAATGATGTCACCGCTCTTCCTTATCACATGGAGAAGCTTTTTCATGCGTTTTTCGAACTCACCCCTGTACTTTGTACCGGCTACCAAAGAGGCCACGTCTAAGGAGAATATGATCTTGTTTCTCAAGGTTTCTGGTACGTCACCTTTCACGATTTTCTGTGCAAGTCCTTCTACTATAGCAGTTTTGCCAACCCCGGGCTCTCCAATGAGTGCAGGATTGTTCTTTTTGCGCCTCGAAAGGATCTGAATGATCCGTTCAATCTCTTTTTCTCGTCCAATGATCGGATCCAACTTACCTTCAGCTGCCAATCGTGTCAGATCTACTCCAAAAGGTTCGAGCTGCTTTACAGGGCTTTGGGAATAAGACACAGGTTGAGTTTTTCCCCTTTCTTCGTCTTCCTCCTGTTCTCCCGGCGATAGAGTTTCCACCAGTTTTTTTCTCAACTGCGAAAGGTTCACACCGAAGCGGCGGATCAGGTGAGCTGCTATTCCTTCGCCTTCCCTGATGATTCCTAAAAGGATGTGTTCAGCCAGTATTTTCTCATGTCCAAGAAAGCGGGCTTCGTCGTAAGCGAGCTCGAGTATCCGCTTAGCGCGGGGAGTCATCTGTGGAGAGGAACCGATCTTCTCTCTGTTCACCCCGACCATACTGATGACTTCACTCTTGACAAGATCGTAGGTCATTCCAAAGGAATTGAGAACCTGTGCGCCAGAGCCACTTCCAAGCTTCAGGATGGCCAAAAGGAGATGCTCGGTCCCCACATAGGAGTGCCCTAAACTTTTGGCCTCATCTTGAGCCATCACAACCACCTGTGCGGCGGTTTCAGAGAATTTATCGAACATTGAATCACCTCCATGAATCTTCGAAACTATTATATCACTTGAAATCAAAAGTAGACCAAATTAGTTTCGTTTCCTAATAACCTGGAGAGTTCTAAGCCTGTTAATTGCTGCAACGAGATCTTGTGGCCTGAATTCTTCCACATCGGGACTCACAACGCTCTCAAAAAGAATGTCCAAGGATGATCCCCAAATTTGCCGTTCTATCTCCTGCGCTATCACTTTCATACTTTTCTTGCCGTCTATAATATCACTTCTCAACGCATAGAGAATAGCGTGCCCTATACCTCTGACCTGTGATTCTGAAACGATGGTTTCCACCTCGCCAAGTTCTATCTTCTCGTAACCGAGAGCGAGGTAATCTGTTCCCACGGATTTGGTGTATTCGCGTTTCTTTCCCTTAGACGGATTAAAGGACTTTGGAGATGGGATTCTCGGACTTGGAACCCTTACAGGTTCTGGCACATCTTCTATCCTTTGCGAAGGGTAGAGAGAAACGATTTCTCTCGCTTTGATTGTCACGTCGTGGGGAAGAAAGCTGTCCATGGCTATTACTGTGTCGGCCACATCGAGGTAGTCTCCGGCTCCTCCAACGACAACAATGAAAGATATGCCGAGATTCTCGGTCATCTCTCTTATTCGGTCTATGAGCGGGACAATGGGTTCAGAACTTCTTGGAATGAGTGCTTGCATCCGCGCGTCTCGGATCATGAAATTGGTGGCGGAGGTGTCTTCGTCTATCAAAAAGAGTGTGGAGCCAGCTTCCATGGCTTCAACCAAATTAGCCGCCATGGAAGTGGAACCGGAGGCATCTTCAGTGCAAAACTCCCTCACATTTCCGCCCGTGGGTAAGTGAGAGATAAAGCTGGATATATCGACTCGTTCTACCCTTCTCCCGTCTTCTGCTCTGATGTTAAATGCACTCTTTTCGGTGACTACATACTCCCTGCCATCGCCTTCAACGTGGTCGTATATTCCCGACATTATGGCTTCCAGCAGCGTGGTCTTTCCATGATAGCCTCCACCAGTTATAAGGGTCACACCACGCCGGATACCCATGCCGGAGATCTTTGAGCCGTCGCTCAAGGTGAGTTCCACCCTGAGCGATTCTGGCGACCGAAATCTCACCGCACGTTCTGCTGACATGGGTCTGGAATCCACACCGGACCTCCTTGGAAGGATCGCACCGTCTGGAACGAAAGCTACCAGACCCCTCTCGGAAAGCTGTTCCCTCATTCTTTCTTTATCATCCATGAGTTTCAGTCTGCTGAATATAGCTTCATGTGTGTGCGCAGCCGGCAAAAGACTCTTCATCACGATCTCTTCTAACGAGGAACTGAACATTGCCCACGCCTGGGAGGCGTCGATTCTACGTCCGTGGGCTGGCAAACCGAGGAAGACCCTTAACTCTATTCGATTCTCCGTTATCCTCACGCAGGTACGTTCGAGTATCTCCTGTCCTGGCTTTGGAAAATAGATAGCACCGCTTTTGCCTGTACCGCGTTTTCGCGATGCCTTTTGACAGGCTTGCCACGCCTTTCTTGCAATCAAGTCTTCGATGCCGATTCTTCGAGCTCTGCTCTGCAATACCTCTTTTGACAGCCAATTTTTTACCGCGATACGTACGATAGACGGAGTAGCAAAAGGATCTCCTTGAACGCGATCCACGCTTACAGTGTATTTTTCAAAGTCGTAAACCTCGCCTGCAAGGCGTTTGTATGCTTTATAACCATGTCCATCTATAGAATAGAGCAGTTTCTTGAATTCTCGTTGAGGCTTCAACCGGATCACCCCCGTTTAACCGAACTGTAACAGTGTGGCGTGCTTCTACCCATTATAATATTTTCAGACGAGTTGGTTTTCCGTGCGCCGAGGTGGCGGAACTGGCAGACGCGCATGACTCAGGATCATGTGGGCATTTGCCCGTGCGGGTTCAAATCCCGCCCTCGGCACCAGTTTGTTTCCCTTGCCCCCGTAGTTCAACGGATAGAACGGCGGATTCCTAATCCGCAAATGGAGGTTCGATTCCTCCCGGGGGCACCACTTACCTTCATGCATTTCCTGTATCTACGCACAATTGTCTGCATGAACTTTTAGGGTGTCTCAAAAATCAGTAACAACCAAAAATGACTCTCGCGAAGAATAGAGATAGGGATTTCACATTGCAGAATGCCTGTTGTGCTCCGCTTCTTCCCTCGCTCGCACTCACAAACGGGCACTTCCATGAAGAGAAAGTGACGAATCCCACACGCTCACACAGCTTGCACTCGCTTTCTCCCTCCTTCGCATCCACAAAACGACCCACGCGAAGAATAGAGATGGGGATTTCACATTGCAGAATGCTTGTCTTGCGAAGCGCCGAAGCGAACACTTTCCTTCCGCCACTTCAGAATTCCTCACGATTACACAGCCTCGCGAGCGCCGAGTAAGCATCTTCTACCCTCCCCCTTGATTTCACATTGCAGAATGCCTGTCTTGCGAAGCGCCGAAGCGAACACTCATACAAACGGGCACCGAGCTACACGGATGTAGCGAGCACTTCTCCTCATCACTTCAGAATTCCTCACGATCACCCAGCCTCACGAGCGCCGAGTGAGCATCCGTACAAAACGACCTCGAAGCCGCACGGATGCAGCTGAGAGCGAAGCTGAAGCAGGAGGCTGAATCTTCGCGTGGGTCGTTTTGTGGATGCGAACGA
>QNAP01000080.1 GCA_003641795.1 Thermotogae bacterium
CCGTACTCTTCTTCTCCCACCTTGAAGACAACGTACTGTTCTTCTTCGGCTACACTCACCGTTTCCACCTTCTTTTCCCGCTCTTCTTCCGAAAGCCCTATAAGTTCCTCGGAAATCAAGATCGAGGGATCGATGATCATAATGCTATTTTCTTCAGTGCGCACGATTCCGAGAACCTCTTTGTTTCCCTGTTGACGAATCAGCGGTGGTGGATCTTTTATTTCGGATTCTGGTACTCTCAGCACCTCGCTGATTTTGTCAACAATGAACCCAATGCTTGCACCCTTAAAATTGAGGACGATCACTTTGGTAAGCTCGTTGACCTCGGAGACCATTAGATTTAACATGCTTCTGAGGTCAACGATGGGGAGAACATCGCCGCGCAGGTTTATGATTCCCTTCACATATGGGGGAACATCTGGTACTTCGGTGGGCTTCGAGTATCGGATTATTTCCTGCACGTATTCGATGGGAAATCCATAGATTTCTCCCGACATTTCGAACGTCACTATTTGGATATATTTTTCCATGGCAACTTGCTCCTTTTCGGTTTCTGTACGTTCCAACGCCTTCGTCGTTTTGGAGTTTTTCTGGTCTTCTCCAAGTTCCAATAATTTGTCCACTTCCAGCATCATGTACATGCTTCCTTCTTTTGTTCGAATCACACGCCGCACGAAGTTGCTAGAGGTATCGGCTTCTTCAATTTGTTCCGGAGAGATGTGCACAACTTGCGCTGTTCTGTCTACAATCACCCCGAGAGTTTTTCCACTTTGCTCTAATATCACGACTTTTGCGGTTTCAAGGTTTATTTCCTCCAATCCCAGACGTTTACGCAAGTTCATAATGGGTAGAACTTCCCCGCGAAGGTTTGCAATACCTTCGACATACTTCGGAGCGAGAGGGACTCGTGTCAACCTTTGTAGACGAACGATTTCACGAACGCACTCCACGGGTACAGCGTAAATTTCATCACCCAAGGCAAAAGTCACACACTGCAGCCCCTCTGATGAAATAGTTGTTGTGGCCATTTATTTTCACCCCTTATGCCGATTGAAGCTCATCGGCAACTGCGGCAATCTCTTCAATTGCTCGTGCCAGTTCTTCTACTCCTCGAGCTTGTTCATCGGCACCTTTCGCAGCTTCTTCTATCGCCGAAGCGGATTCTTCAGCTGCGGCGTTTATCTGTTCTATGGCTTTGCTGGATTCCTCCACTGCTGATCCGATTTGCTCGAGTTCTCTACCGATCTCATCAAAACGCTTTATCAGTTCGTCGAGAATCTGGGTGACTTCTTCGACCAGCTTGGTCGTATCGCGAGCTTTCACAACCTCTCCTGCGGCAACTTTCGCCGATTCGGCGATATCTGAAGCTACGAGATTCACCTGATACTGGATCGCATTGACAAGTTCCTTTATTTGCTCTGCGTTTTCTCCCGACTCGTTGGCCAGATTCCTTATATCGTTTGCTACTACTGCAAACCCTTTACCGTATTCTCCCGCTCTCGCTGCTTCAATGAACCCATTCACGGCGAGCATATTCGTTTGAATGGTAACCTTGTCGATGGTGTCAACTGTTTTGTTGATCTGGCGAGCTCGTTCTGCAAGCGTCTCCACATTGTCAGAAGCCTTCTGATAATTGTTCGAAGCAGAAGAAATGCCTTCTATCATGTGCTCAACGTTTTCTCTATTTTCAGCGATCTTGTTTGTCAAGGTGCTCAAAAGTTCTGTGTCGCTTTTGACCACCAACTGGAGATCACTGATCTTTTTCATCAAGGAATCAACGTATTGTTAAGCCTTTTCGGTTGCTTCTGTTAGGATCTGAGTTCCTTGATTCAATTGTTGTAAACCAGCATTGATTTGCTCGCTGGCACTGGACAGTTCTTCTATGTTAGAAGACAGTTGCTCAGCTGCAGCGGCAACTATTTCCGCAGATTTCTCTGTATCCGTGGAAGTTTTAAGATCTTCTGCCAAGTCTACCAGTTCTTGTGTCGCTGCTCTCACCTCTGCGAAAGCTTTTACCTGTTCTTCCACAGCTTTGGATGACTCAACCGCTGCGGAGCTTATTTCTTCTGATCCGCTCGCCACCTGCTCCGAAGCTTCTAAAAGTTCTCTTGTAGCTTCGGCAACGTCGTTCATATCTTTCGATATTTGTTCCATGTGTTGGACCATCTCAACAAATCGCTCAGCTATTTCCTCCAATTCAGAGATTATTGTACTTCCAAGCTCCGTCTGCTCATTGGAGACTTTTACGATTTCTTGAATGTCTTGCACAGTTTGCGCCACTGCACTGTTGATCTCATCCACGATTCTTCGTATCTCTCGAGCAGACCTTTCCGAGACCTCTGCTAACCCCCTGACTTCGTCAGCCACCACAGCAAAGCCACTGCCGTGCTCTCCCGCTCTCGCGGCTTCGATCGCTGCGTTCAAAGCGAGCAGGTTGGTTTGATCAGCTATCATGACTACGGTCTTCACTATCTCGCTGATTTTGTTGGACTGCTCCTCCAGTTTCTTGATAAGGGCAGCGGATTCTTCGTTCTTTTTTGCTCCTTCTTCGATGGTGAAAATCAATCCCTGAATAGAATCACTCATGACCGTGGTTTTCTGTTGTGCTCCCATGGTGCGATCTCTCATCTCGGAGGCAAGCAGTTGGATATTCTGGGAACTTTTGCTGATCTGCTCGACAGCTGCTCTGGACTCGTCTGCGGCGCTGGAAGATTCCTCCGCTCCTGCCGCAATCTGTTCCATGGCTCTGCTCAGTTCCTCCACCGCTGAGGATGCCTGCTCTACTCCTGCCAGAAGTTCTTCTGCTGCGGTGGAAATGCGCTCTGCCATCGCCTGTCGTTTTGCGAGTGTACGGGCCCTGGCTCTTTCTTGTGCTCTTTTGCGGGCCTCTTCGCGCTTTGCCTTTAGATCTTCTCCCTCTTCTTTGACCTTGAGACCTGTTCCGCTTTTGACGTTTCCTCCCTTCTCTTTGAAACTCTCTGGAACTTCAAGCTTCTTTTCCATGCCACTCAGCCTCCTTTTCCAGAATACGTTGTGAAGCCTTCAAATCACTTCGAGATCTGTTCCCCTTCTTTCCAACATCTCCCCATCGTTTTGGTTTCCTCCTCCAAACACGCCCCCAGTGATGGTAACCTCTGCTACCTCGTTGGTGTCGAGGTCCTCTGCACTTACCTCCAAAACGCCGTTTTGGTTTATCTGAAACGTGACCGCTATATTCGCTTCATTCTTCTTCCACTTCTTTTTGGAAGTGAATCGGAAGTTGCCCAGATCTACTAACGTTCCTCGTCGCTTTTGCAAGATTCGTATCTCCACATAATCTTGATCATCGTAAGCATTGGTAAAGATCTTAGCTGCAGATGTGGGGTAAGTAGAATCACGTTCGATAATGGGGACGAACTCCCCATCATCGTCAAGAACGCCCAAAGAGTGAGGAAGAACATCCTTAAGCTCTATGTTTCTTATCTTTCCTTCTAACACGGCCGCTTGAATAGCGGCACCGAGTGCCACCACTTCATCGGGATTGATCTCCGATTTTATTTCAGCTTTTGGCAGTAGGGAACAGACAATGGAGCGAAAGGCAGGCATTCTCGAAGTTCCTCCTGCAAGTACCACCACATCTACGTCTTCAGCACCTGTCTGGCTTTCTTCTAACGTCGTGAGAATCAACTCCTCTGTTCTTTTTAACAATTCCTTGGTTAGATGTTCAAATTGGCTGCGAGAGAGGTTTAGATTTATATGTATTGGTCCATTAGGAGACATGGCAATGTAGGGTATGACGATGTTCGTTTCTTCCACGCTGGAAAGATCGATCTTTGCTCTTTCAACGTGATTGTACACTTGCTGAAGAGCTATAGGATCTGTCGCAAGGTCGACCCCGTTAGTTTCACGCACGGTTTCTACCACCCATCGAGCCAGTACTTCGTCGAAATCGCTCCCTCCTAATTCAGTGCTACCACCGGTTGTTATGACTTCGAAAAGCCCCTCAGAATGCTTCATCAAGGTGATATCGAACGTGCCACCTCCGAAGTCCAATACTAGTACAGTTTTCTCGTTTTTCGTGTGTACACCGTAGGCAAGCGCCGCTGCTGTAGGTTCGTTTAACAACTTCACGACCTCAATACCCGCCAGTCGAGCCGCATGCAAAACTCCCTGACGTTGGTTGTCGTCGAAATAAGCTGGTACCGTGATAACGGCTTGCTTTACTTCCTTTCCGAGAAAATCGGAAGCATAATTCTTGAGTTTTCTGAGGATAAGCCCCCCGATTTCCGAAGGAGTGTAATCTCTTCCGAACACTTTGTATCGATGACCAGTTCCCATTTTCCGCTTGACCTTCAAGATTGTTTGTTCTGGACGCGCAAGCATCTGTGATCTGGCAAGTTCTCCTACCAAGACCTGTTTCTCGTTTTTGAAATAGACGACGGAAGGGGTTAGCCGAGAACCTCTTTCGTTAGGAATGATTTCTAGCTTACATTTCGGTCCTACATACGCTACAAGCGAATTTGTGGTACCAAAATCTACGCCCACGATCATTTGTCATCGCCCTCCTGAAGCAATCGTAAGTTTTCTCGAATATCGGGATTTTCGGGATCTTCCGAAAAGGCTACTCGGAGTAATTCTTTCGCTCTTTCCAAAAAGCCGTGTTCTGCTAAAATCACAGCGGCGTTGTTCAATGCCTTCGATCGGAGTTTTCCCATCATTTCTGCCACATACATGTATAGATGGAAGGCGTCGAGATATTCACCGTTTTCATCACAGGTCAACGCCTTTTGGAACAAACTTTCCTCATGTTTTTGTGAAAAGAAGATCTCTAATCCCTTGCCCAAGGCGTTAGCCATTGCCACCGATCCTCCTCAAAAGTTCCACAGCGAAGGTTTGAAGATCTTGTGTTGCCCGACATCGAGGACAGTATTTGTGTATTGGCAAAGCGTGCCCCGAAGCTTCCATCACCTTTACATCCGACCTAATAGGGGTAAATATTCGGTTCGATCCAAAGGTAGCTCTCAGCTGATTCAGTACCTCTTTGGAAATTCGCGTCCTGACGTCGAAAATTGTAGGGACTATTCCCAAAAACTTCAGTTCTGGATTCAATAAAGCATTGACGCGATAATAGACTCCCATCATTTGTGACAACCCTACCAGCGAGAGGAAATCTGCCTTCACAGGTATCACAAGATATTGTGAAGCGACAAGAGCATTTATCGTGATCAAGCCGAGCGAAGGTGGGGTATCGACAATAATATAGTCAAATTCCGATTCTAATTCCAACAGAAAATCCTTAAGAACGCCCTCCCTGTTCTGGAGGTCTTTGAGTTCCAGTTCGAGAGCGGAAAGCTCTTCATTTGCTGGTAAAATCGAAAAATTGCTGTTTATAGAAAGAGTAGGGTCTGAAACTGTCTGCCGGTTTTTCAAGAAACTCACCAAGGCTTCGTAAACACTGAAGGTTATCTTGAGAGGTTCCAAACCCGCATGCACAGTCGCATGTGCTTGGGGATCTGTGTCTACAAGCAGGCATCGATTCCCATTATCGGCCAACAAACTTGCAACGTTGAATGCGAGTGTTGTTTTACCACTTCCCCCTTTCCTGTTCGCAAACACCACAATCTGTGCCATTGGATCACCAACCCGTGAAAAATGTGGGATTGATTATTACTACGATGGAACCATCTCCCAAAACAGTGGCACCTGAAACAACGTTTCCAGCTTTAGCATAGTCGGGGATCGATTTCACAAGATAATCGCTCTCTTCCAAAAATGCATCGACCACCAGAGCGCAGCGCGATCCCGAATCTTCGAGAATGAGTAGAGGCACCAAACCAAAAGAGAAATCCTTGCTCTCCAGTTCCACAGCTGTTTGGCCAAGTATCTCTTCGACAAGAATCACCGGTAGTGTTTCTCCACGCACGTCAACCAACAAACCAGCGTGATATTTGTGAATTTTTTCTTTTGGTACTTTCAAGGTCTCTTTCACCGCTTCTAATGGAACGATGTATCTCTCTTTTCCTACAAGAACCATTAACCCCCTGATCAAGAGCAAAGAAAGCGGTATACGCAGGGTGATTTTCGTTCCCTTCCCAACAGTCGAATCTATGAAGACCTTGCCTCCGATCGATTCTATGTTAGTTTTCACCACATCCATTCCCACTCCACGCCCGGATATGTCCGAGACGGTTTTGACAGTGCTGAATCCGGGTTCGAAGATGTAGTTTACAATTTCAGAGTCGGGTATCTTTAGAGCTTCCTCGGGTGATATTAAGCCTCGATCAATTGCTCTGGTTCTGATCTCTTGAGGATTTATGCCTTTCCCATCATCTTGAATTTCGATAAAAGCGTAACTTCCTCTGTAATAGGCCCTTAAGAAAATCATCCCTTCTTCAGACTTGCCCAGCTTTTTTCTTTCCTCTGGAGGTTCTATACCGTGATCCACGGCGTTTCTGATCATGTGAGTCAATGGATCTACCAATATCTCGATGACGGATTTATCGAGTTCTGTTTCTTCTCCTTCGATTACAAGGTTCACCTTTTTCTTCAGAGAACGTGAAAGGTCTCGAACGGCGCGCTTGTATCTGTTGAAAAGTTCACCAATGGGAACCATCCTTACAGACATAACCACGCTTTGCAATTCGTAGGCCAATCTTCCCAAATTTCCTACAACGTTTTTGACATCGTATGTAAGATTTGGTGCGCTCTCCTCCACTACGCGCAGAAGAGAGGAAGCGGCGTTTTTGAGAGTCAAAAGCTCTCCAACCAAATTCATCATCTTATCCAATTTCTCGTGACTAACTTTGACCGTTTGGGACTGCATCGACCTCTTCGCTGATACTGGGGAGATGAGGTTAGCATTTTTATTTGGGGGTTGCAGACCCACTTCTTTCTTTTTTTCTTCAAGCCATTTGGTGAATTCTTCTCTTCCCCTTTTGAGATCGGGAAGATTGAGGCTGATGGCGCTTTCAACGATAGAATCTACCATGTCAATCACGTCTGTATCACCCAACGTTTGGAGGCCTACCTTTAAAGGTTCCGCTAATCTATGAATATGCTCAGGTTTCTGATTTTCACCTTCTATCAGATATCCAATGAACTCCAAGAATTGGTCTGCTATGTTGACAAAGGCCTCGAAGGTTTGAAGGGGCTCTCGTTTTAGAAGTTTTCCTTCGCGCTCTTCGGATCTCAATACTTTTTGCTCCTCTGCAGGAGGTTCGGACAACAGAACTTCGGTTAGAGATTTCAGAAGGTCAATTCCTTTGTAGGCGGAATCTACTTCCTCTTCCGACAGGTTCCTTTTCTTCGTCATGGCGTCCTGTAAAAGAGTTTCCAATGAATGCGATTGATACTCGATTTGTGATAAGATTTCCGATATTGATTGGGGCGGGGCGAAAGAAAGCAACAAGCGCGCTCCACCCTTGATACCGTGAAAGGCTCTCATTGCTCTGTTGATACTTTCGTAACCCCCATTTGCTTCGTACTCTAAAAGCGCCGATTCTGCTTCGTTAATGTTTTCGGAGAGCTCGGAGGTGAAGTCTCTGATGGTTTCTTCCATGGGAATCAGTAGTTGTTCAAATTTTTGAACATTTTTCATTTGCTCGGAGTAAAATTCCGACTCTTTTTC
>QNAP01000081.1 GCA_003641795.1 Thermotogae bacterium
GAACGGCAGATAAAGATTGTGGATGCGCAAATTGACAGGCTGGTGTATGATTTGTATGGGCTGACGGAGGAAGGTGGCGGTGAAGGTGGTAGATGTGCGTTAAGAACAGTAGTTCCGAACAGAAAAATAGGATAGGAAAGTTTTTATATTCAAAGGAAGAATAGGTTTATGAGTATGATAAAATGGAAACGAAATTGAAACTGCCTCACGAAATAATCACGATTTGTAAAGTCAGAGAAAGCGAATTAGAGGCGTTTTTAAAGCGTGCGATAGCAATAGAGCTGTTTAGGGAGGGGTTGGTTTCCATAGGCAAGGCATCGGAAATAGCGGAAGTTTCAAGGAACGAGATGATGGATTTGCTGGGTGAGAGGAGAATTCCCATACATTATACCGTGGAAGACCTGGAAGAGGATGTCAAAACCTTACGAAGAATTAAACAAGGATGATATGATTATAGTTTCAAATGCAGGACCACTAATTGCTTTAGCAAGAATTGGCAAGTTAGATTTACTCAAGCAGTTTACGCAAATTTACATATCAAATGAAGTATATGAGCAAGTTGTTCTAAAAGGTGAAGGTAAACCCGGTTCAACCGAAGTGAAAGACTCCGATTGGTTCATAACTAAAGAGGTTAAGAATACGCTTGCTGTGGAATCATTAACCATCGAGTTAGAAAAGGGAGAAGCAGAGGCAATAATCCTGGCTTTGGAGTTAAATGCCGACTTAGTCTTAATAGATGAATCTATTGCAAGGGATATAGCAAAGTCTCGAGGATTAGAGGTTATTGGAACTGTTGGAATTTTAGCAGAGGCGTATGAAAACGGCTTAATAAAAGATTTGAAAAAGTCTTTGGATGATTTGAGAAGCAAGAAGGTTTGGATATCCGAAAAAGTTTATAATAGGGCGCTGAGTGGAATAAAAAGGAAATAATCACGAGACGAGAATGGGACGAGATAAAGAGCTTTATGAACGGCAGATAAAAGTTGTTGATGCGCAGATTGACGGGCTGGTTTATGGGTTGTATGGGCTGACGGAGGAGGAGGTGAAGGTGGTGGAAGGAGAGGTAATATAAAACTATTTTAGATATATTCTACAGCGAATCTTATGATCTCTTCCAGTACTTTTTCAACGGGTCTTTGGTTTTCAAAACGATTTCTTCTTTCTTTGATTTCTTTTGCTATGAAGTTGCCTATTTGTTCTCCAAATTCTCTTTTGTTTAAACTTGTATAATCGGGTGGTCTGCTTTCGAGGAACGTTTTCAAATTTTTATTTCCGTATCTACAATTTTTAATTTCACTTGGTGTTATATTAAATTGATAACCGTGTTTTACACCATATTCATTCAATTCATGCGATAATTCTTTGTCAGAAAAATTATCATACTCGAAACTTTTATTCCAGATGTGATATTTTACTGTGTGTTTATGAAATATATCATTTGTTTTGGCACTTGTATTCTTCTTTTTCTGTTTAATGATGCTCAAAACATCCTTCATCATTTTTTCAATCTCATCGTCAGGATCTTTAATGAACCTTTTGATCCAGCGTTCATTTCCTTCTCTGTCAAAAATAATGAAAACTTTAGTCCTTTCTGGATGGATATAATACTCTTTATCCACTTGATAAATATCAGGGGTTGAGTAATCAACTATTAGCGCCCTTGGATGCTTGTCTACCCCATGAATATTAATAATCTGTATGCCACAGCTCTCAAGAGGAATGTCCATGGCATTGGCGATTATCGGAAAAGCAACTTCTTCAGTGTCTCCCTCTACAATTAAGACGAGTCTTGGCCTTGGATTTATCCCATATTCACGTAGGAACCTCATAAGAACATCTCTATCGACATAATTCAACTCTTTGCCATAAACTCGTATGACCCCACATCCTTTCATAGTATCATCTAAACTTCCTGTTTCTAATTGCTTTTTGCCTGTTAAATCTTCTAATAATAAAGCTAACATATCGGAGATAAGATAGAAATCTTGTGCCAATAGTGCTTTTCCTCTAAGTTTTTGTCTTTTATCATATTTAATGTACTTGATCAGGTCATACCAAGCTCTCAAAGGATCAATATACAGTCCGTCTCTTCCAATAGAACCTCTATACTCGTCAATCTCTTCCGCTTCTAAACTTAAAGCACTAACAATCTCTTTTGGTATAACCTTTTTCTGAAGGTCATACCATCTTTCCCCAGTTACTATTTCCCCAGTTACTATAATGTGCCCTGGTTGTTTAACAAGCGGCAGATATTTATTTTGAATAAAAAGCAGGAGTTCAACAAACTTCTCATGTTTTTTTGAATCTTTTCTCAACTTTCCCAGATAATCGCTCATATATTTTTCCCGTTCTCGGATGGTTAGTACTAATTCGTCATTGTTCTGAGGAATGTTAAAAGGGGATAGTCTTAATCCAACTTCTAATACCTTCTTCAAAAAATAAATCTGATATGGGTGATAATAGCTGTGGACAATTTCTTCTCGATACCTCTCTCTTTTTTCATAATAATTAGCCCAAGGAACAAATCCTTTTTGGCGAGGATCAATTACACGGCCATTTTCATATAATTCTTTCAGGTCGGTAGTATTATTTACATAGTAACCGTCTACTCGCATTATAGGTCTGAAAAGCCCTTCCCTTTCTATATCCTCCAAATATCCTCTATTAACATTCAAGCCCCTTTCTTTACAATAACCAATGAATTTGTTGACTTCTAAAGGAAAATTTTGATAAAATGCCTCTTGAAGGATTAGTTCTTTTACGTTCATATTTCTAAGTAGGACTCTTGTTTATTTATTTTTTACTTTTATTTGTACACGCAAGATACTCTTTTATCGTAGTTCTAATCTCGATGTTGATCGGAATGTATTCCGTCATCTTGAGCATCGGCAGATAAATTAACTAAAAGTTTTATAAGGTGCAAAGAAAAAGAGAAAGAAGGTGGTGATTGAAAAATGAACGCAAAACATGGAATATTACTGGTGGGGATTAGTCTTTTGTTATTTTTCGCCTTTGTTGGAACAGCGTCAGGAAAGATTTGGTATGTAGATGACTGTGGAGGCGCGGATTTTACAAAGATTCAGGATGCGATAAATGTAGCAAACGAAAACGATACAATCTATGTGTATAATGAACATGAAAAAAAGAAGCACTGAAACTACTAAATACTATTATCTCTGTTCATATCCACTCAGAGAAGGTAGTGTTGTTGAGAAAGGTAATTGGGGTAGAATTCTTAGAAAATATCCTAATTCCCAACTATTTGAGGAGTTGCTGATAAACAGTAGAATCTCAGGCGATGCTATCATTACTGGAGACCAAAGAACAAGAACCGTTATAATCGATCAAAAAGTTATTAGAGAACTCATATTTGAAAGAATACGCAGGATAGAGTTTCCAAAAGTTCCCAGTCGGCTCGATTGCCTATTTGTATGCAAAACCCTCGATGGTGCTAAAAGCTTCAAAAGTGAGCCTGGGCGAAATTTGGACCTAATATATGAAGTGGAACCGACCGATGTCAACTCTCGAATGCTTGAAACTGATTGGTCATGGATCAATCCCATAATAGATAAGACCATACACGAGGTAGAAGAAGCTGCGAGGAACTATTAGCGTGGAGAGATTCTTGATCCACGTAAAAGAGAACTTCTTTGGAATTGCGGAGTTAGAATATTGCATAAAGTTGATGTATAGATTTTTCTGCTGCCCTACGGGGATATATCGTAATTCACTACGGTACGGATTGGCTGGTACTTCAAGAACGCAAGAAGGAACTTAAAATGCACGAAAAAGAATTGTATCCGGCGGTGGAAAAATTCTTGAAGACCCGAAAGAATTGTCCTTCGAAATACGTTGGAAGTGAATTATCGCTGAAGTGAGGAAAAACCAGCCTCAGAGCAGAAGGGGTTCGGAGTATCAAAGTCAAATCAGGGTGAACAGATTATTTATTTATGTGAAGGAAAAAAAGGAACTGAAACGCCGGAGTTTCGGCAAAGTAGTTGGCGAAGCCGTAGAACTCGTATTCTACCCTTTATTGCTTCATTTCCTTGTGTTAATCTCGTGAGATCTCGTGGTTTGGTTTTGGATTTTGGTGCTTGGAGCTTGTGATTTTTGAGGGACATTCACCTCCACGTCTTCACATTAGAAACAATTACAAAACCTTCTTCCGAATCGTTAACGGCTTTTTCCAGAGCCGCATCTAAACCATCAGAAAAAAACACGTTCTCACCTTCTATTTTATCTCTGAACTTCTCACCTACAACTATTATCTCAACGAAATCCGATGCTACATTCTTAACTACCTTTTTCAGTTCCTCCAGGTCCACACCCTCACACACATATTGTGACTCCTCCCCAACAATCAAAATCATCTTTTCTGAATACCGCCTTGCCATCGCCGTTATCTCATCAAGGAACTTCAATTTTGTGCCTGAATTGGAATTATCAATTAAAAACCGCCCTTTTAGCTTCTCCAGTTTCATCCTGCCCTTCACCGCTGAAATATTAGTATTGACCTCTTCTGGTGGAATGCCAAGGCTCAAAACAGCGCAAAAAGCCGCTTCCAGAGAATTCATGTAATATTCACCGTAGAACAAATCAAAAGATTTGAATGCGATTTCGCCACTTATAAAATCACCATTTATGGTCCCCAGTCGGTTAAAAATGACTTTGTTTTCCCTTTCATTTATCCACAGGTTGTTATCTTTGTTGCCAAAGGTATTCGCTCCCACGTCTCCATCGGTTATTAATAAGCCTGGATGAACTACGATACTCCTGTTTTTGCTTTCGTAGTTTTTTAATGATGCTTTTTTTACCGCGGAAGCATCTTTTGTGCCTCCTGCAACTCTGTAATCCGCTTCTAAGCTCGTTATTACGCCTACATCGCCTGCCCCAGTTAAACCGAGTGAGACTTCAAACACCGCTATATCAGGATTCAAATTCTTTTCCCTCACTATGCTCATCACTTTTAACACATTCGCAGGCGTACCGCCTAACCTGGGAAATTGTACCTCTTTTTCTGCCGATTTGAACCTTGTGACCGAACTGGTATGTGAAAGAACCCTAAATTTGTCTTTCAACAACTGGCATATCAGCTCGCAGACTGCGGTCTTTCCAACCGTACCCGTTACTTCCACTACTTTTATATCTGCGAAAAGTTTTTTTAAGCGGGCAATCTCTTTTACCGCTTCGTGGTGATTCATAAAGGGTATCTCCTGCTCTAAAGCATGTTTTATAACCTCAAAGTTCGGATTCAGGTGAACTGGAGCAATAACCAGGTCGTAATCCAGCACTTTTGAAAAGGTCTGATGGTATGGGTCGAAAACCTCTGCCTGTTTCTCAAGTTCTTTTAGCTCTTCGGCAATGACTTCTGCCCCGTGAATAGGGTCTAAAACCAATATCCTGGATGCTTCTTTTATGTTCATTTCCCGGGTTTTTCTCTTCTTCATTATATAACTCCTATTATTTATAAAGTCATGCGTCAATAGCATCCTTTTGAATTGAGGAATTGGAAAGGAAGAACACGAAATGAAGGTCTTGTTGACATCTCCTTATTACCCTCCACATATAGGTGGGATTGAAATTCACACCGCGAACATTGCAAGAGGGATGGGGGAAAAGGGACATGAAGTTGAGGTAGTGACATCGACAGGAAGTGATGAACGTGTAAATGTAAAGGTTACAACCATACCATGCTTACGAATACCTTATTCACCCATCCCGCTTAAATTCCCTGACGTAAAAGGGGATATCTTTCATTCACACATACCCTCTCCCTTTTTTGCCAGGACGGTGATGAAAAAAAAATGCGACCCACATGTCATTACGTATCACAACGATGTCGTTGTCCCGCGTAGGGTGGATGGAAAGCGCATACCCGATATTGTAGCAAGATGGATTGAGAAAAAGAATGACGAGCTTGTGAGACCCATTCTGGAAAATGCGGAGGTCATAATTGCGACAACCAGGAGTTATGCGGAAACTTCTCCGGTACTGAAAGATTATTTAGATAAGGTGGAGATCATTCCCAATGCCATAAGAGTGGAGGATTTTTTACCGGGAAAAGATGCAGGAGCTCGGGATGGGATCGTTCTTTATGCAGGCAGGCTTGTCGAGTATAAAGGGCTGCCTATTTTAATCCGTGCAATGAAGAATATCCATGCAAGACTGGTGGTTTTAGGGGAAGGTGAAGACAAAATTAGATTTGAAGAACGTGCAAAAAAAATGGGTGTCAGGGTGGAATTCAGAGGTAAAGTGTCATATACAGAACTGAAGGAATGGATGCGAAGAGCACGTGTGCTTGTTTTACCGGCACAATCCAGGCTTGAGGCGTTTGGTATTGTTCTGCTTGAGGCAATGGCATGCAATACGCCGGTCATCGCATCAAATATTCCCGGTGTTGGAGAAATTGCGAGGAATGGAGGTATGGTGTTTGAAGACGAAGAGGAACTTGTCCAGGATATTACGCGAATACTGGAAGATGATGCGCTTGCAACAAAGCTGGGTAGGCGAGGAAGATGTAATGTGGAGCAGAAATATAACTGGGAATCGGTACTTGATAAAATTGAAAAGCTCTATAAAGTAGAATAACCAGTGAGAAACAATAACAATGAAAAGAATCGCGGTAATAATACCGGTCGCGGAATCAGAAGATTCGCAGGTGGTTTTAAATTCCGCACAAAAAATTACCGTATTAGACTACCCGAACCTTATTGCAAAAATAGTGTACGCCGTTGACGTTAACTCAGAGAACGATAAGCGAATTAAATTACTTAAAAAAGAGGGTGTAGAAGTCTTTTCGCGGCAGAGGAGAGCGAAGCGAGCAGGAGCAATAAATGATGCCCTTATCTATCTTGCTGATTTCAACCCGGATTATGTCGCTCTATTCGATGTGGATTCCAAGCCAGCACGAAATTTTATTACCAGGTGCGTAGATGCTCTTGAAAACGACACAAGGGCATACATAGCCTCTTCTCGCCGTTATATCTCAAACTCGATGAATCTTGTTTCGAGAACTATCCAGGCTGAATACTACGTACTGAACTTTTTGCTCAAAATATCTGCGTTCAAGCAATTTAATGGATTGATTGGTGTCCTTAGAGATGACTTACTCTACAAGCATAAACTAAATGAAGATGCAATCGCCGAAGATGCAGAATATGCGACGCGGATGCATGCCGGAGGCTATAAAGCAATTCTTGTCCCCACCACAACAATTTATGAACAGTCTCCTGTTCGCTGGCGAGATTTATTCAGTCAGCGAAAGAGATGGTACTACGGTGGTTTGCAGCTCTGGAAATACTGGGATGATGTTAAGCGCAGCAACAACAAAAAGTTCATCTGCTCATGGGTGATGGCGTTGACGATGACCTATTGTATAATCGTCTTTCTTCCATTTGTTATCGTTTCTCCTTTCATAATCCTACTGTATTCAAAATCATCAAAAATATCTCCCTCGGTTTCCGCGGGACTTGTTTTGTACATCCTCGCACTTCAGTACGCGGCAATCGCTGCAATTTTCAATTTTATTATAGGAAGAAGCGTTGAGTGGCAATCAATGAAGAGGGTGGTAGAGTGAA
>QNAP01000082.1 GCA_003641795.1 Thermotogae bacterium
CGTGTTCCAGAAAGTACGATTCCGTTTACGTTGATAACGTGTATGGCGGGTATTTAGCTGGAAAGCACTTGCTTGAGAAACGAGGAGAAATGTTTTTGATCAGTGTAAGCGAAAAGGGGAAGCCTGAGTTTGCCAGTGGTGTTTTTGAACAGAGAAGACAAGGGTTCGAAAAAGCTCTCAAGGAAGCGGGCCTCGCCCTTCCAAGCTCTCATGTTGTTGAAATTGGAGAAAGCTTCCCAGAGGCGTTTGCCGTTGCGAGGGGAATCCTTCAAAGGGCAACGCTTCCTGTAAACATCTTTGCAGTTTGTGACACGCTCGCAATGGGAGTTGTGGAAGCCGTGAAAGAATCGAGGTTGACGCTTGGTACTGATGTGAGGGTGGTTGGATTTGACGATTTGAAATGGTCGGAAAAGATTGGACTTACAACAGTTAGACAGCCAATCGTAGAAATGGGGAAAAAGGCGGCCACTATTCTCTTAAAAAGGATAGTAGGAGACGATTCACCACGTTATGAAGTGCGCTTCAAACCGAGACTGATTGTGAGAAATTCCACAGGGAGGTGATCGAAGAGTGTAAGTTACCATAAGGTTTCGGACATCGGATATTATAAGCTTGGGAGGTGAACTGGGGTGAAAAGGTTCTTAGTTGTCTTGTTGGATTTGGTGATCGTGGCGAGCGGCGTTATTTTCGCGTCGGAAGCGGGGAAACTCTTGATCTGGGCCGATGAGCTCAGAAAACCGATCATTGAAGATTTGGGTAAGCGATTTACTGAATTGTATGGAGTGCCTGTAGAAGTCCAGGAAATGCCATTCGGTGATATCAGAGATAAGCTGAGCATTGCTGGACCGGCTGGAGAAGGTCCGGACATTATAATAGGCGCTCACGACTGGCTGGGGCAACTGGTTGCCAATGGATTGATCGAGCCTCTAAACTTCATGGAAGAGATCAGGGACAAATTCGTGAAAACGGCCATAGAAGCGTTCACCTACGGCGGTAAGATATACGGGTTGCCGTACGCTACTGAAGCCATTGGGCTCATATACAACAAGAAACTCGTTCCAACACCTCCGAAAACTTGGAAGGAACTCTTAGAAATTGCCAGAAGGCTCACACATCCTGAAAAGAAGGAATATGGATTTTTGACGCAAGCTTCCCAACCCGATCCTTACCACAGCTTCCCGTTTTTTACGGCTTACGGTGGGTATATATTCGGGAAGAACCCAGATGGCACGCTTAATCCCTGCGATATAGGTTTGGCGAGCGAAGGAGCCGTTAAAGGAGCCTACCTCCTATTGGATCTGCTCAAAGAAGGATTAGTTCCCGAAGGGATAGATTATCAAACGATGACGAGCCTCTTCAACGAAGGAAAGGTTGGTATGATACTGACAGGTCCTTGGGCCGTTGGAGGGGCGAGGAGTAGTGGTATAGATGTTGGTGTTGCAAGAATTCCCACCGTGGAAGGGCACATTCCCAAGCCATTCGTTGGCGTTCAAGGATTCATGGTGAGCAAGTTCAGCAAGAACAAAGCATTGGCTGCTTTCTTTTTGAAAGATTATGTAGCGACGAAGGATACCATGCTTGCATTGTATGAAGCGGACCCGCGTGTACCTGCGTACAAGCCCGCTCTGGATGTTGTAGCACGAGATCCGGTTGTCGAAGGATTCGCTGAAAACATCGCCGTTGGCATTCCGATGCCAGCGATTCCAGAGATGAGCGCCGTCTGGTCAGCTTGGGCAGATGCAATAACCCTGTTCTGTAGTCAGAAGCAACCGCCAGAGGAAGCGCTTGAAAATGCGGTAATGACGATTAGGAAAACCCTGAAGTGCCAGTGAGCAATGCTGAGAAAGGGGTGAAACGGAGGTGATGACCCCGGCTCGCGGGGTCATCACTTCTTGAATCATGATAACTACCCTTTTGAAGACAGTGGTTTTAAGTGTGGTGAATGCCTTAGGTATATGGGCTTGCGTTGGTCTCTATCAATTAAAGGGTTGGGGTCTTTTGTTCGTATTGATCTTTGGACTGGTGGGACTTAACGCTGTCTTGCTTTCGAGGAAAGCCTATCCTTTGCGGTATCTGCTACCGGGATTGGTGTTGTTTGGGTTAATGGTTGTTTATCCGATCGTATACAACATCAATATATCTTTTATGAACTACGGAACAGGTAACATTCTCTCCAAGTCTCAAGTAATTTTCCAGTTCACAAATGAGTATTTTCAACCCGAAAACGGTGAACATTTTTCGTACCTGATTTTCAAAAATGTGGAAGGAAATATGCGAGTTCTGCTCGTCTCCAAAAAAACAAATAAAGCTTATTTATCAGTAGGTGATCATTTGAAGCTTGCAGATGTGCACGATCCGTTATTTGTATATCAAGATGGTGAAATCGTAGAGATTGATGGCTATCAAAGGATGAGCAAAATACACATCATACAAAATCTCAACGAGATTCAAAATCTGGCATTCAAGTACAACGACGGTATCGTTAAGTTTTACTCCACCGACGAATTCCGAGTTTTTAAACCGCTGTACCGCTACGACAAGCAAAATGATGTCCTCATTAACCTCAAAACTGGGAAGGTTTACAGACCAGTAAATGGAACATTTGTGTCATCAGACGGCGAGAAACTTTCGCCTGGCTTCAGAGCCTTTGTCGGCTTCAAAAACTTTATAGATATCCTTCGAAACCCACAAATTTCGGGCCCTTTCCTTCGTGTCTTCACATGGACTTTTTTGTGGGCGCTACTGTCGGTTTTCACTACATTTGTTCTTGGGCTGACATTGGCGATCTTGTTGAACGACAGTACTCTAAAGCTCAGATATCTGTATCGAACACTCTTGATCGTGCCTTACGTTATCCCAGGTTATGTCTCTGTCCTAATCTGGCGCGGGCTTTTCAACACGAACTTTGGCGTTATAAATGACGTCCTTCAAAAGTTCCTATCAACAAGAATAAGCTGGTTTCAAGATCCTTTTTGGGCTAAGGTTGCCTTGCTCATCGTCAATTTATGGCTTGGGTTCCCCTACATGATGCTCATATCGCTGGGCGCGTTGCAAAGTATTCCACCAGAACTCTATGAAGCAGCACGGGTGGACGGAGCGAGTAGTTGGCGAAGATTTCGTTCCATTACGCTTCCACTGTTGATGATCTCCTTAGCACCCCTTTTGATTGGAAGTTTTGCGTTCAACTTCAACAACTTCACAGTAATATATCTGCTCACAGGTGGAGGACCTCCTATTCCGGGATCTCAAACCCCCGCAGGTGCAACGGACATACTGATTTCTTACACTTATAAGTTGGCATTTGGTGGTGCAGGGGCTCAATACGGTTATGCTGCAGCAATCTCTGTCATCATATTTCTAATAATCGGTTCGATAAGTGTGGCAAACTTCCGTTTTACCAAGCGGTTAGAAGAGATGAGTGAGTCTCTATAAAAGCAGATCTATCGAGCTCATGTGAATAGGAGGGAAAGAGTTGAAGAGAAAAACTCCGATTTTCAAAAAGATTATACAGCATATGATCATATTCGCGGCAATCGCATTCGCGTTCTTCCCTGTCGTTTGGATTTTTTCAGCTTCCATCAATCCAGGGGGTACATTGTACGGTCAAAAACTGATTCCCAAGCATCCCACGCTCGAACACTACAAAGTACTTTTCACCGATGAACGCTACCCGTTTATGTTGTGGTTGTGGAACAGTCTTAAGGTTTCTGCGATTGCTTCTTTGATAGCAGTTTTCTTATGCGCCTTGGCATCTTATGCATTCTCTCGTTTTCATTTCCGAGGGAGAAGGACCTTGCTTTTGACATTACTTTTGGTTCAAATGTTTCCTGTTATGTTGGCATTCGTCGCGCTATATCTCCTACTCCTTTGGATTGGGAAATACGTTCCTTTCATGGGCTTGAACACACACGCCGGTTTGATACTCGTATACCTTGGTAGTGCCCTCGGTCTTAACACGTGGCTGATGAAAGGGTATTTCGACACCATACCTCACGATCTTGAAGAAGCAGCTCTGATAGATGGGGCTACACGCTTTCAAGCGTTTGTGAAGATCATCTTACCTCTGGCTCGTCCCATACTGACCGTGATATTCATCCTCACGTTTATAGGAAATTATTCCGAGTACCTTCTTGCAAGCGTTATCTTGACAGGTATGAAAAAGTACACCCTTGCGGTAGGACTGAATTTCTTTATTACTACGGATTATGCTCGCCATTGGGGAACGTTTGCCGCCGCCGCGATTTTAGGTTCGTTACCTGTGCTCGTGATCTTTTTCAGCTTGCAAGATCAAATCATTTCTGGTTTGACTGGAGGCGGAGTGAAAGGATGATGAAACCACCAGATTGGGTTAAAGATGCGGTATTCTATCAAATCTTTCCTGATCGTTTCTACAATGGTGATAGAAACAACGACCCAGCCGATGTTGCTGAATGGGATGACGAACCTACAGCTCACAACTTTTTCGGTGGTGATCTCAAGGGGATCATGGAGAAGTTGGATTATCTGGAAGAACTGGGCGTGAATGTGCTTTATCTAAATCCCATATTCAAAGCACCCTCTAACCACAAGTACGATACGGAAGACTACTTCGAAATAGATCCCCAATTCGGTAGCAAGGAAGTGTTGAAAGAGTTAGTGAAGGAACTTCACAAACGCGGCATGAAAATAATACTGGATGGCGTGTTCAATCACTGCGGCGAGCGCTTTTTCGCTTTCCAGGATGTGTTGAAAAAGGGTGAGCGCTCCAAATACAAGGACTGGTTCGTGATCGAAGATTTCCCCATTATGAGAGAACCTGAACCCAATTACATGTGTTGGGGTGGGATCCCTAATATGCCCGAATTCAACACGAATAATCCCGAGACGCGCAAGTATTTGCTGAATGTTGTCAGATATTGGATAGAAGAAGCAGATATCGACGGGTGGCGACTCGACACCACCGAGTACTTAGAACCGAGTTTCGTGAAGGACATAAGGCAAGTCACCAAAGAAACAAAAAGCGACGCTTATGTAGTTGGAGAAGTGATGGGAATAGCTTCATCATGGTTTAAGGGAAATTGTTTAGATGCGGTTATGAATTACAAGCTATGGGAAAGCTTAGTCGATTTCTTCGCAAAAGGCGAGTGCAATGCACGGGAATTCGACGGTAGGATCCGTTTTTTACGAGGAAGCTATCCCTCATGGGCGAACTATGCCATGTTCAACCTTTTAGGTAGTCACGATAAACCTCGGTTCCTTTCGCTTTGCAAGGGTGATGTGAGGCGAATGAAATTAGCGATAGTTTTCTTGATGACGTATGTCGGTGCTCCAGTTATCTATTACGGTGATGAAATCGGAATGGAGGGTGATGGAGACCCAGACTGTCGAAGACCTTTCATATGGGACGAGAAACGCCAAAATAGAGAACTCCTGCAGCTTTACAAGATTATGATTAGACTGAGAAAGAGGTATCCTGCGTTGAGAAGGGGAAGATTCCAGAGTTTGTATTCCCACAACGGCGTTTATTGCTACATAAGAGAGTTGGAAGACCAGGCGATCATGATAGTGCTCAACAACTCAGACAAAGGGGACGTCGCAAGGATCGACATCGAGAAACTGAGCCCCAAGTATAGAAAAGCTGTGGACCTTGCTGGCAACGCAAAGCCGTTCATCATAGATGAGAACGAAGCCCAGCTAGAAATAGAAATATCAGGATATGAGTACAGGGTCTTTTCTTTGTTGCCGGTGTGATTGGACATCATTCTTCCACTGTTGCATTCCCCAAGAGAGATGCGTTTTAAACCAAGGCCAACGGGACCTTTGAATGGAACAATCTTCCTCTCCCTGAACAGGACCCTGGCAATTTCACCGTTGTTTCACCGAGCAGTTACCAGAATTTCTGACTGAAAGGTGCGTCATCATGCATTAAAAATTTGCTCGACATCATCTCTCGCCTTCTTTCAAGGAACCGAACGTCGGTTACTCATCCTGTTCAGACTCCAGCATCTCCTCCACTTCTTCTGCTCCTTTCGCCATGTACCTGGCTTCGTCTTCACTCAGTACTTCCAGAAGCTTCGTGAATTCACCGATATGTACCCTCTCCTCGTTCGCAATGTCGATGAGTACCTTCTTGGCCAGCGGATGATCTGTAGCTTCTGCGTGTGCCATGTAAAGATGTACGGCCTCGTGTTCGGCAGCGATGTTGAGCCTTATGGCCCTGATCAATTCGGAGAGAGTCATCTTTCTTTCAGGGACATTCCCACTGAATGGATTGACAAATTCCGGCATTTAACAACACCTCCCGAGTGGTCTTTGACTCGTTTTATATAATACAATGGCGTAAGGAAGGTTCGCAATGTTACTCAAGTTCCAAAAGAACGAGATCACGGAGTATGTCGTTTATACAAAGCTTGTCAAGATGGATCCAGATAACTCGGAGATTTTTCGAAAGATAGCCTTGAACGAATTGAAGCACTATTACAGGCTCAAAAATAAAACCGGAAGAGATGTTAAGCTGAACAGACTGAAAGTGACTCCCCTATCTAACTATTGGGAATAACGTTCTCTTTGAAGCTCATGAAGAGAAATGAAGATAGAGTCCAAATGGCTTACGAGATGTCGAGTGACGAACTGTTGGAAGAAATCGTGTAGGACGAAAAGGAACACGAGAAAAAAACTGGTCGGTTTGTTGAACGAGGAAAGACTTGAGTACATAGGTTCAATGGTTCTCGGATTGAACGGTGCGCTCGTCGAGTTGACGGGAGCTCTTCCCGAATTGGCCCTTGCCATTCAGAAAACCCCAGTCGTTGCTCTGTCCGGTATCGTTACTGGTACAGCTGCAGCTTTGCCAATAGCTGCATCGGATTATTTGGCGAGGAAATCAGAGAGCAACGGGAAGAATCCCTTAAAATCCGCGCTTCATACAGGTATAGCTTACATCTTCACTGTTCTGATCTCGACCTTTCCTTACCTGATCTTTGTCAACCCCTTCGTTTCACTGAGTGTGACGGTGATAAGCGTCGTTCTCGTCATATCCGTGTTTATTTTCTTCGTAAAGGGTATGCCCAAAACGCGTCGCCCAATATAATGCTTCCTTTCACTCTCGATGATAGTGTGGAATATGGTAGGATTTCAACACCTTTGGCCAACGGCTTGGCATTTTTGCAGGAGGTGGGAGCGTGAACTGCGTAAACCAGAAGAGAAACCTGGAAAGATGTAACTGCTCATATCCCTCATGTCCGAGGAAAGGTATCTGCTGCGAGTGTATTGCTTACCACAGCGCTCGTGGAGAACTTCCCGCTTGTTATTTCTCAAAGGATCAAGAAGCGACATGGAACAGATCGATAAACTATTTCATACAATGCAACAACTGAGAACGGGTGGCAAAAACCACCCGTTTTTCCAACGTTCATAGGGTGCCTCAAAAATCAGTAACAACCAGCGATATCGAAGATTCAGCGTCGTGCTTCAGCTTTGCTCTCATCCGCATCCGTGCGGCTTCGAGGTCGTTTTGTTTGGATGCTCACTCGGCGCTC
>QNAP01000083.1 GCA_003641795.1 Thermotogae bacterium
GGACTACAACACCGGAAACTGGTCAAGAGTCCCAGCGATCTCCTTGGAATACGAAGGGCCTCCGGTGGTGAAATCGCTCTTTGAAGATGTCGTCGGTGAATTCTTCATGTTGTCAGCAGAAACGACGACAACAACGGCCTCTGCAACACTTACCGTGAAGAAGCTTGGAGACCTTTTCGCCTTTTCTTTTCAAATCGGCGGCGAAATAGTTGGAAACTCTTGGGAAGCACTTCCCCTTCAAGAAGCCTTGAAGAGGCTCGAGAAATCCATCGAGCAAAAGTACCCTAAAAAACCGAGTGAGATCACGATCACGTTGGTTCCAAAGGGTTGTCAAATCAAGTTAAGCGATTCGCTGATCTCCACCTCGACCACCGTGTCCTGGATACGAAGGAAACCGTTAGTCTATCAAATCGTCACATCGAAAGGCTCCGCCACTGATACCTACATACCCTTGGATATTCCATCACAAAGATTGGAAGTGCGCCCAAAGTTCCACCGGATTTTTCCAAATCAAGGTGTCGATGTGATTGTAGACGAAAAACCCATCATCTCCTCAACCGAGATCGTCGAAGGGTTTCATCGCCTGAAAGTTATGGATGGTACAGACGCGCTCTTCGACGACATCATCTACATCTCCCACGATGTTAGTCTGTCAACATTACTGGACGATCTGAATCTGCAAGGACCTTCAAAAAGGGAAGTTTTTGACATCGGGGATGATCTGAAAATTTTGGTGGATAACCAGCTTCTCCATGTCCCGAAAAAAACGATATCGGTGATCAAGAGAAGCAACGGCTTACTTTTCCTCACTGCAAACGGTGTTTTGGACGAGAACGGTACGCAGCTTTTCGATCTCCCTCCAACGAATGTGTGTACCAGATCTGGCTTACTCTTCCTGAGTGATGGAACCGTGTGGAACTATGAAAAGGGGTGGAAAAAAGCGTTACCAAACCCCGTCATAGCGTGTGCCCAACCGAACGACGGGCTCGTTTATCTTTTGACATCCGCTGGAGGATTGTACCTATTGGAGTCCCAACGTGGGACTCTTTCGTGGATCAAGCAAACCAACGCATATTGGATAGGCGAACTGAACAACCAGATGGTTCTCATCGACCATGAAGGCGTAAAGACGTTGGAAGGGGACGTGTTGAAGAAGCTGGAGTTTCCGGTGAAGTCAGCGGTCTCTTCAAGTTCCCGGCTTTATTTGCTCTTATCCGTAGGTTTGCTAGAATCCTTTCCGGAAGGGAAACGTTGGTTTGTAGGTGACGGAAAGCTTTTCTACATAACCGGAAAAACGTTTTTCGTGCCTCAATCTCATCGTTTTCTCTTGAAGATCGAAGATCTTCAGGAGACTTATCTTCATTTGGATGGAGATGTGAGGTTTTCGGGTATCGTAGAGAACACGTTCCAAGTGGTGAGTGGAGGCAAGCTCTATGTCCTCAAATAAGAATTCGCGATTGAGGATCGATCAACTGCTGGTTGAAAGGGGACTGGTGGAATCGAGAGAAAAGGCAAAACGCCTCATTATGGCTGGTCAAGTCAGAGTCAATGGACAAAGACTCGACAAGCCGGCAGTTCAGGTTCCAATGTCAGCAAAGATATCTCTTGTCCAGCCAGATCCGTATGTAAGCAGAGGAGCATACAAGCTCATCGGCGCACTCGATCATTTCAAACTCGAAGTGGAAGGGCTCGTTGCCTGTGATGTGGGCTCGAGTACCGGTGGTTTCACTCAGGTACTGCTTGAGCGTGGCGCCAAACGAGTGTATTGTATAGATGTTGGAAAAGGACAGCTGCACTGGAAACTGCGAAATGATCCACGAGTAAGGATCTTGGAGGGTGTAAACGCGAGATACTTAACCCCGGAAATGTTGGAAGAAGCCGCTGATCTCTGCACGATAGACGTCTCCTTCATATCGTTGAAACTCATCTTACCTGCAGTCAAGCGAATATTGAAACCCAAAGGTAAGATCCTAGCACTCGTGAAACCGCAATTCGAGGCCGGACGTAAGGACGTCAAGAAAGGCCTTGTACTGAAGCCGGATGTTCACGTGACTTTACTCAAATCGATGATAGAATATTTTTTAAGCCACGGATTGAACTGCGAGGGGCTCACGTTCTCTCCCATACGTGGTGCAAAGGGGAACATCGAGTACTTCGCACTTCTCTCAATCGGTAGCAGAAAACATACATCGAATCTAAACGTTGAATCGATCGTGAACACCGCTTTCGAAAGACTTTGGAGGTGAATGTGGGTGAAAACGTTTCTGCAAATCTTTTTTCTTTTGTCACTATCAACCTTAGCAGTAGCGAGTGTGATGGACTACGTGCACACAGGACAGGATTTCTACATACTGGTCAACAACCTAAAAGGAGGTCTTGACAGGCTTTCGAAGGTCAGTGAGCTTTATTCATATGTGGTTTCCGATTCGGGTTTGGCAATGGGAAGAGTGGTTCAAAATTTCGCGGAAACCGTTGCTTACGAGCAGGGAGTTGATCCTTCGGTTATCGAGAATGCCCTCACAAAACCTTTTTTGTTGACAGGAAAAGGAGCCAACTTGAGTCTTGATGCGCTCATTTCCGTCGATCCCTATTACTTTGTGGATCTTCTGAAACATTTAGGGGAAGGATTTGCGGTGATCTTTGATGTCGACACCACAAAAGAGGCGAGCACATTGTTACGCAATATAGCGAAACTCTTAAAAGCTCAGATCAAAAGCTTTCCAACGTCGTACCAACTGAGAACAGAAGATTCTCTACTTTATTCTTGGATGGATGACGACGTGCTTGTCTTCGCAGGTAGTGAACCAGCGGTGTTCGACGCGGTGGAAGCGGGAAACGATCCAAAGTATCGTTTACTGAACTCTTCCAAAATCGCGTCTGAAACTTACAAAGAACTCGCCGACGCGTGGATTCTGGGGTATTTCTCAAAAGAATCCCTCACTTTGGATCTCGGAGTGCAGTTTTCCGTAGAAACGAAGTACGTCACTCTCTCGGCATCCGTCACAAACAGTGGTCTTGTCGCAGATATCTCCCAAAGCATCACATTCCTCGCGACGGATGTGGCACAAAAATTGCTCGGAGCCAATGTAGAACTCGGAGAACTGGAATCACAGAAGATGATGGGCAACTATTTGGTGACGCTTTCTCCAGAGGTGGGGGCTTTCGCTTTAAATGAATTCAAGAAGTGGGTCGTAGCTCAAGGAGAAGCGACAGAATCTTCCATCTACCAACTGGTGGAAGATCTCTTAGAGAGTGCCAAGGCAATATCGCTCTCTGGAGACCTCACCGTTTCCACTCCAACGTTTTCACTGATCTTGAGGGCCAAAGACGGTTTTGGAGAGGCATGGTCACGGTTGGCAGCTTGGGGTGTTGAACCCGAAGAAAAGGACGGATGGAAAGAGGGAAAGCTCGAAAGCAACGGAACACTCCTTTACTTTTTAGAATCTCCCCGGGGGCTTTTCGTCATCACCTCCATCGAACCCCATGATTTCATGGCTTCGTTTTCATCGTTCCCAACACTCGGCGTGGCACCGGGCTATTCTATAATCAAAGATGAACTCCTTTCAGACTGTGTCTTTCTAACCTTCGTGGATGTTTCCTCGGCACTATCGAGTTCCTTCGGAAAACTTCCTACCAGCGCTTTCATAGTGCAGCAGCGATTAAAATCCGATGAGACGATCAGATATCGTCTCATCTTCAGGTGAGGAGAGAGATGTTCAAAAAGCTTTTTGACAAAAACGAACGGATCATCAAAAGGTATTCCAAGGTTGTAGAAGAGATCAACAAGATTCACAAAACTGAGATCGAACCTCTCACAAACTTACAACTACTCGAAAGATTCAAAGCGTTGAAGAATGGTTCCTTGAGTCTTGAGGAATCGTTAACCGAGGCATTCGCAATAGTTCAAGAAGTGGCGAAACGTACGTTGGGTATGAAGCATTTTAACGTGCAGCTCATTGGGGGTATCGCTCTCCACGAGGGCAAGGTGGCGGAGATGAAAACCGGGGAAGGAAAAACCCTTGTAGCAACCCTCCCGTTGGTGCTCAACACCTTAAAAGGCAAAGGTGCGCATTTGGTAACGGTGAACGATTACCTCGCAAGAAGAGATGCCTTGTGGATGGGACCCATATATCTCTTCCTCGGATTAAGGGTGGGAGTCATAAACCCCCTGAACAGATCGTATGAAGTCGTGTGGGCTGATTCAGAAAAAGCTATGGAAGCAGTACAGAAGAACCTCCAAGCGTGGCCCGAAGGATTCGACGGTGACGTTCTGCCGGAAGAAGCACTCAACAGGGCAGCCTTAGAATTCTTCGGGGTCAAGCTGGTCGAGATTCCGCGGAGGGAAGCCTATCTTTGTGACATAACGTATGGCACCAACAACGAGTTCGGATTCGACTATCTTCGTGATAACCTCGTTTACGATATCAAAGACAAGGTACAAAGAGGTCATCACTACGCCATCGTAGATGAAGTGGACAGCATTTTGATCGACGAAGCGAGAACCCCTCTGATAATATCTGGCCCTTCAAAGGGCGGGACAAATCTCTACAGACAGTTCAACGCCTATGCGAAACGTTTCAAAAAAGACGTTGATTTTGTGGTGGATGAAAAACACAAAACTGTCACCCTCACTGAGGCCGGCATGGACAAGCTGGAAAGGCTTCTGGGAGTAGACAACCTTTACGATCCTTCTAATATCGATTATCTTTACTTCATGCTCAACGCGTTGAAAGCCCATCATCTTTTCAAAAAAGACGTCGACTACATAGTGATGAATGGCGAAGTGGTCATCGTAGATGAGTTCACAGGGAGGCTCCTACCCGGACGCCGTTACTCTGGAGGTCTCCACCAAGCCATCGAAGCCAAAGAGGGTGTCAACGTACGCGAAGAATCGATAACCTATGCCACCATCACTTTCCAGAACTATTTCAAGATGTACGAAAAGCTCGCTGGAATGACAGGTACCGCCAAAACCGAAGAAGAAGAGTTCCAGCAGATTTACGGCATGGAAGTGGTGGTAATCCCAACCCACAAACCCATGATCCGGATCGACCACGACGATCTGATCTTTCGAACTCTTGAAGAAAAGTATGAGGCCGTTGTCAATGACATAGCGGAGCGCTACAGAAAGGGTCAACCAGTCTTGGTGGGTACCACTTCTATCGAAAAAAGCGAAAAATTGTCCTCGATGTTGAAGAAGCTGGGGATACCCCACCAGGTACTGAACGCTAAGTACCACGAACAAGAAGCAGAGATCGTCGCTCAAGCAGGCCAAAAGGGCACGGTCACCATCGCCACCAATATGGCCGGTAGAGGAACAGATATAAAGCTTGGGCCAGGTGTTGCCGAGCTTGGGGGGCTTTACGTTCTTGGCACAGAAAGACACGAAAGCCGAAGGATCGACAACCAACTCAGGGGCCGGTCGGGAAGACAAGGGGATCCAGGTGAATCGCGATTTTATCTCTCTACTGAAGACGATCTCGTCCGTCTATTTGGCGGTGATAAGATCAGAAGGATCATGGATACCCTGAAAATAGAAAAAGGAGAACCCATTCACCACCCGCTTCTGACACGCTTGATTGAGCAAGCTCAAAAACGTGTGGAAGGGATAAACTTCGCCATCAGAAAGCGTCTTTTCGAGATGGATGTGGTCTTAGACGAACAACGAAACGCCGTTTACAGCCACAGAGACTGGATTTTGAAAGGGGAAAATCTTGACGAGCATATCCAGGAGATCCTCGACGATGTGGTAGAAAGAAGGATAAAGGCGGCTTGTGACGACACAGTCTGCGATTTGGAAACGTTGAAGGAGTCTTTCAACATCGTCCCTCACTTTGTGATCGACTGGCAGAGTCTGAGTTCTGACAAAACCGGTGAGGTACAGCACTTCGTTACAAAATCACTCAGAAAAGCTTACCAGGCTAAAAGAGAAGAGTTCGGTGAAGACTTTCCTCTAATCGCCAAAACCCTGATGCTCAGGATAATCGACGAAAGATGGAGAAGACACCTTGAAAGCGTCGAGCACGTGAAAGAAGCCGTAGGTCTTAGAGGGTACGGCCAGAAAGACCCCATTATTGAGTTTAAACGCGAGACCTTCCTCATGTTTGAAGAAATGGTGGATGCGATCTACGATGACATCGCTTCGCTGTTACTCCGCATCGTTAAGGTTGACACCGAGAAAGCTTCAGCAGAAGCTAAGAAAGAGCTCTCACGCTTAGCTTATATCCACGACGAATTCTCGCCTATCAAACCAAAGAGTTCGCGGGAGAAACCACAGAAAAAGCCAGGTATGAGCAGAAGATTCAAGGTGAAAAGATGAAAAGTGGGGAAGTGTATACACTTCCCCACTTTTTGAATAGGGTGGTTATCAGACGCTCGGTATCAAACTCGTGACGTACTCGAATTTACCATTCTCGATCTTGTTTATGACCACAGGCTTCAAAGCGTTTCCTTCTTTATCGATGGTGATCACACCTGTAGCACCTGCGTAATCTTTCGTGTTACGGATCTCCTCAGCAATCTTCCCCGGATCCGTAGAAGCGGCCCTTTCAATGGCGTTGACGATAACCATATAAGCATCAAATCCAAGGGCTGCCAGAGCTGCTGGATCTTTTCCGTACTTTTCTCTGTACCTCTCGATGAATTTTTTGCCGAGCTCAGTGGTCGCACCCTTTGGATGGAAGTGTGTGGTGAAATGCAGGTTATCGACAGCTTTTCCGCCAATTTGAACGGTCTCAGGAGCGTCTGCACCGTCTCCAGTAAGGATGTAACCTTGGTATCCCAAATCCCTCGCCTGTCTGCTCAAAAGCGCGATCTCTGGATAGTAACCGGTTACGTAGACGGCGTCGGGGTTCTTGTTGAGCACGTCGGTGAGCTGTGCGGTGAAATCCTGATCACCCGTTCGATAGAACTCATTAAAAACCTTCCCTCCAAGCTTTTTGAAGGCAGCGCGGAAGAAGGCTGAGAGGCCAACAGAGTAGTCCTGCTCGATGTCAGTGAAAACCGCAACGCTCTTGACACCAAGATTCTTGAACGCAAATTCTGCCATGGCGGCACCCTGATACGGATCAGTGAAGCACACCCTGCTGACGTACTTTTTCCCCTGGGTAACGAGTGGGTTTGTGGAAGCGCTACTCACCATGGGTACACCCTTCTTCTCAGCCACCGCGCCACCTGCCAGAGTATGAGAACTCGCCACTTGCCCCAGTATTGCCACAACCTTCTCGTAGTCGATGGCACGAGCCACGGCGTTGGCAGCCTCCACCTTGTCGCTACGGTTGTCGAGTAGGACGAGCTCGATGTTTTTACCCAGCACTTTCGGTTTGAACTCGTACGCGATCTGCACACCTTCCCAGGTCATCTGCCCAAACGCCGCGATGCCCCCAGTCATCGGGAGCACGACCCCTATTTTGACGGATTCAGCCACACCCAAAGCAGTCACAGCTAACAACAACAC
>QNAP01000084.1 GCA_003641795.1 Thermotogae bacterium
CGAAGGTGAAATTCTGGAGTTTCATCACCGCGCCATCTCGCGGAAAGTCTTCGCACTGGGAGCGTTGAAGGCAGCGGAATTTGCCGTTTCCGTTCCAAGGGGCTTCTATACCTTTGAGGAGGTGCTCTTCGGTGGACGCCCATGATCTCATAAGACTGATCAAAGAGTCCAAGAAGCACACGCCAGTTGTGGCGTATATCAAAGGGAATCTCGTGGGAACATCGGCTCCGAAAGGAGCGAAACTTTTCGCGTGTGATCGTTTTGGTATCTTGTTCGGCGATTTGAAGGACGTGGAGACCTTTCTCCAGAAAAACGGTGCAAGAGTAGAAGATGCCCACATAGAGGTTAAAGCCAGAAACTCCGCCCTCCCTCTGGCAGATTTGAGCAAATACAATGCTCGAATTGAACCCGGTGCTATAATCCGCGATATGGTTGAGATTAGAAAGGGTGCTGTGGTAATGATGGGTGCGGTGATCAATGTGGGGGCGTCCATTGGGGAAGGCACCATGATCGATATGAACGCCGTTGTGGGGGGTAGGGCAATCATTGGTAGAAATTGTCACATAGGTGCCGGTGCGGTGGTGGCAGGAGTGATAGAACCACCAAGTGCCCAACCGGTGGTGATAGAAGACAACGTCATGGTTGGAGCCAACGCAGTTATTCTCGAAAGTGTTCGCGTGGGAGAAGGAGCTGTGGTGGCAGCGGGAGCTGTGGTGACGCAGGATGTACCACCACACACCGTGGTCGCAGGGATACCCGCTCGAGTGATAAAGCAAGTAGATGAGAAGACACTCGACAAGACGAAGATAGTCGAAGAGTTGAGAAGATTGGAGTGAACGACTGTGGTGTTTTCTCCCGATATCTCCTCGACTCCCATCGTTCAAAAGTACGGAGGCTCTTCGGTAGCGACGCCCGAGCGGATCAAAGCGGTGGCGGAGCGGATAGCAAAGCGTACAAAAAAAGCCAAGCTCGCCGTGGTGGTATCCGCTATGGGCAAGACCACCGACGAGCTCATCGCCTTGGCATATCGGATCAGCGAAGAACCTCATCCTCGAGAAATGGATATGCTTCTTGGAACTGGAGAGCAAATATCCGCCGCCTTGTTGGCAATTGCTCTTAACGATTTGGGTGTCCGGACCAAGTCAGTGAATGCCTTCCAGTTGAGGATAACCACTACCCAAGACCACAGTAATGCCAGGATCCTCGATTTCGATCTCGATGTGCTTCTTAAAACCTTCAAGAACCACGATGTGGTGGTGATAACCGGATTCCAAGGTGTTACCCTAGAAGGTGATCTCACCACGCTGGGACGAGGGGGATCCGATACTTCTGCTGTGGCGGTGGCAGCGAAGCTTCAATGCAGGTGTGAGATATACAGCGATGTGCCGGGTGTCTTCACCTGCGATCCACGCGTCTATCCCAAAGCACGTAAGCTGGATTATGTCACTTACGATGAGATGCTGGAACTAGCGTCGTTGGGAGCCAAGGTGCTCCACTCTCGAGCGGTAGAGCTTGCCAAAAAGTACGGGGTGAAACTTTACTGCGCTTCGTCGTTCACAGAAGAAAGGGGGACCTACGTGGTCGAAAAACTTCCTGAGTGGCTAGAACAACCGGTGGTAACCGGTGCCACAATTGACACAAAACAAGTAGAGGCTACCATCATGAACATCCCAAATAGAAGGCTCCTGACCGACATTTTCGAAGCGGTGGCACGCGCCAATCTCAACGTGGACATGATATCCATCGTCGAGGGAGACAGAGGTTTCCATCTCTCTTTCACAGTAGTGGAAGACGCTGCCAGGCACTTGAGGTTGGTGGTTGAAAGTGTGTTGAAAGATACCGAGGGTTGGGAGATGTATCTCGACGATTCCGTGGCCAAACTTTCCGTGGTGGGCGTCGGAATGCGGTCCAGTGCGGGAGTCGCATCCCGATTCTTCTCCATACTCGCGAAGAAAGGGATACCCTTCAAAACCGTCACGACGTCGGAAATAAAGATTTCCTGTTTGATCCCACGCGAAGACGCCCAACGGGCGCTACAGACCATAGCGGAAGAATTCAAACTTTGAAAGAGCACCTCGCAATGTGAGTCTCTGATCGTGCTCTGCTTGCCTTCCCGCTCACTGCGAAGTTCGCTTTGGCACTTCGCAGTGTTAGATTTTATGTGCTGAAGATTTACAAGAAGATCGTGTCTGTTGAGAGTTAGGAAAATACGACAGGTCCATCGAACTCTTAAAAGGGAGTGATGGACTTGGTAAGAGGGCTTTACATTACCACCATGGGCATGTTGTTAGACGAAGCCACGCTCAACAACCTGGCCAACAACTTGGCCAACGTGGACACTGCTGGATACAAGGGCGATCGTTTGGCCTTTAGAACGTATTTAGAGCGGGAAATCTACCGCAGAGAACCACATCCTGAACGGTCTAAAGTGGCACTTCGCAGGATTGGCCGATTGGAAATGGCTACGGTTCTCGACGAGGTGCGAATGGATATGTCGTGCGGCAAGATCGAAGAGACAGGTTCTCCTTACGATCTGGCTATAAAGGAGGACGGATTCTTCGCAGTTACCGATGGTGAAAACATCTATTTCACTCGTAACGGCAACTTTTACAGGGATGCTCAAGGTCGTTTGGTAACCAGTGAAGGCTATAGGCTTCTCGATACGCAGGGTAAAACCGTAGTAGTTGGACTTGACGATTACATAGCTCTCGATGGTAGCATCCGGGGGCCAGGTGGAGAGCTGCGCTCCGTTATCGGTGTTTACCAGTTCGAAAATCCCGTGGGTTTGAGAAAGGTTGGTTACACCATGTTCGCCACCACCGATGAAAGTGGCGAACCGGCACTGATAGAGAATCCAAGTCTTATGGTCGGCTTTTTAGAACGTTCCAACGTGGAACCACTGAAAGAGATGGTGAAGATGATAGAAGCTCAGAGACATTTCGAGATTTCTCAAAGAGTGATTACCACCACAGATGCACTCTTGGATCAAGTGGTGAACCAGGTTGGAAGATTGAGATAACGGAGGTGGAGTGGAGATGATGATTTCGCTTTACTCATCGGCAACAGGCATGACCACTCAGCAATCAAAACTCGACACTATAAGCAACAACTTGGCTAACGTTGACACTACCGGTTACAAGAAGGTGAGAGCAGAATTTCAAGATCTCGTCTACCAGTATGTAAAGAACGCTGGAACGCCAACAGCGCAGACCTCCCAGCTTCCCACCGGGCTATATGTAGGGCATGGAGCGAAATTGGCGGCAACGACCAGGATCTTCACACTGGGTAATTTGGAAGAGACTGGCAACGCTCTCGACTTGGCCATCGCGGGGGACGGTTTCTTCCAGATACAACTTCAAGATGGAAGGATCGCCTACACCAGAGACGGGGCGTTCAAAGTGGACAGCACGGGAAGGATCGTCACCAGCACGGGAAATCCATTGGTGCCCAACATCGTCATTCCTACCACAGCGGTGGCTATAAACATCTCTCCAGATGGAATTGTGAGCGCCGAAATGCAGGATGGTACCGTGCAGAACTTGGGAAACATCACCCTGGTGAGGTTCGTCAATCCGGCGGGGTTGAAGGGAATTGGGGAGAATCTCTTTCTCGCAACACCTGCATCAGGCGATCCGATCGAAGGGACTCCTAATCAGGACGGCTTTGGTGCTCTTCAACAGGGCTTCTTGGAGAAGTCCAACGTGGACGTAGTGAAAGAAATGGTCGGTATGATCGTTGCCCAAAGGGCTTACGATCTCAACGCTCGGGCCATACAAACCGCCGATGATATGCTCAGAACCGTCAGCACTTTGAAGCGGTGATGAGGTGAGGGTGTGAGAAAGATACTGGTTTGTCTGGTACTGAGCGTAGCGTTGATGTCGTTAGGCTTGACGCTGAAAAGCCAGGTTTGTGTTGTTGGTCAGAAGGTGATGCTCTCCGATCTGACCGATGACATAGTGCCTTCCAACATCCTCATCGCTTACGCGCCTCCACCAGGACATTCTATGGTGTTGAACGGCAGGTCTGTAGCCTATAGGATTGAAAAGCTGTTGGATGTTTCCGTGATCGCTCCAGACACTATTAACGTCCTGCGACTCGATCCCTCGCAGCACATTCAAGAAGCACCCGCTACTGAAACGTTCTCCAAAGCGGACGTGGAAGAAGCCATAATAGAAGCCGTTAGAAAAGTTGTCGTGCAGTATCGCGCAGATGTGGCAGCAACTGAAGTCACCGTCAACATAGACGGTAGGATATCACCGCCACAAGGTGTGGAACGCTTTGAAATCAGTTTGGCCAAGATTTCGCGTTCATCCTTCTCTGTGTTGGTGAGATATCTCGACGGGCGCGGTTCCAATCTCTCCACCGATTGGTTGAAGGCTAACGCCGAAGTGAAGCGACTCGTTTGGGTGGCCGTCAGACGCATTTTGGCAGGAGAAGTCCTGACCAACGAAGATGCCACACTAACCGCGTTTAACGTGCTTGATCTTGACGGATACGTGGATTCGAACAACAGCGTTGCTGGTATGAAGGTAACGCGGTCCTTCAGCCGCCTCGAACCTTTCGATCCTTCTTATCTCAAAACGCCACCCCTTGTTGAAAAAGGGACGGTGATCATGGCGGTCTTCGATACCGAATGGATGAAGGTATCTACCTTCGTAAGACTGATGGAAGACGGATACGCCAATCGGTTCGTCGTATCGAGAAACGTTCAAACAGGCAAGCTCGTCTATGGTCTGCTTTCAAACGAAGCCATTCTTTTGGTTCAACCTTTCTTAGAGGTGAGTAGCCGATGAGAAGCTTTCCCATCTTGTTTCTCGTTTTGACAGTTTCGATTGCGACACTGGCTGTAAGTCTTTGGAATACTGAGGGCGACAATCGCTTCAAAAGGTTAATCCAAAACGTAGAAACACTTCGAGTGGGGGACGTGGTGCTGATTAACGTCTACGAAACCCCTTCCTTTTCTTTGAATGAGAGCATGCCAAACCGTTCAGGTGGGATACTTTCGGGGATAAATTCTTTCCTAAGTTCCATCGGCCAGTTCGACCTTGCTTCCTTCATTCCCATAAACAACAATCCCAACACACCAAAGAAGGTGGATGCCAAATCTCAACCAAAGGTAGTGGCCCAAATCGCCGCCGTTGTCGAAAATGTGGATCCGCTTGGAAACTACGTGATACGGGGTAAGAAAGAGATCAAGGTGGGCAACGACTTGAAGTACTTGGTCATAGAAGGAATCGTCAGACCGGAGGATGTTCAAGGAGGATATGTAGACAGCAACAAAATAGCCAACGCTAAGATTTGGTACGATGGTGAGATCGTCTTCCAACAAGATCCGCAAGAAGAAAGCTGGCTTAGCTGGATCCTTTCTGGGCTCGCCAATCTCATATTCTGAGGTGGTGGAGATGAAGAAACACCATGTGTTTCGAATGTTCTGGATCGCTTTGATACTCCTCGTGGCTTGCCTCTCTTTTGGCGCACGACTCAAAGACATAGCCATTTTTAGAGGAGCTAGGGATAATCAACTATTCGGTGTGGGGATTGTTGTGGGATTAGCCGGGACCGGTGACAGTGGAACTGCCCCCTCTGCCTTGGTAGCCAATATGCTCAAGAACTTCGGTGTTAACGTGACGGCCAACGATCTCAAATCGAAGAACACAGCCTTGGTAATGGTGGTGGCTGACATTCCTGCTTTCTACAAAGAAGGCATGCGCTTAGACGTGGTAGTCTCCGCACTGGGGGATGCCAAAACTCTCGAAGGCGGGGTGCTCTTGCAAACACCACTTTACGGAGCCGACGGCAATGTTTATGCGGTAGCACAGGGGAACGTGAGCCTTGGTGGAGCAGATGTGAAGGCGTCCATAAACCTTCAAAGCAGGTTCAAAACAGTGGGATACATCCCTGGTGGGGCTATTGTGGAACGTGAGATACCTGCAACTCTGGTAGAAAATGATACCGTGACCATATACCTTAACCAACCTGATATCACCACTGCAGCCAGAGCAGCTCAAGCCATAAACCTCAGATTTGACCGCGAACTTGCAAAGGCTGTGGATCCCTCCACAATTCGCGTGCAAGTGCCTCTTGCCTTCAAAGATGATCTCATCACTTTTCTCTCCGTCGTGGAATCTGTTGAATTGGCTCCAGACACCGTTGCCAAGGTCGTGATAAACGAGAGGACAGGGACGGTGGTCTTTGGAGGACATGTAGAGTTGAGCGATTTCACATTGAGCTATGGATCGTTCAACATAAGCGTTACAGCAGGCAAGATCGACGAGCAGATCGCTACCATAGAAAACCTCGTTTCCGCACTTAAAGCGTTGGGTGCCACGCCACAGGATGTGGTGACCATCATCGAGACGCTGGCCGAAAGCGGCGTTCTTCACGCACAGGTAATCACCATGTGACGAGGAGGAAGGGAAATGGGACCAATGTTTCCACCTGTCTATTCCTTGAATAGTCTAAATACTAACTCCTACAATCTCACTTCTGCCAGTGTGGATTTCCTTTCCACGATCTTTTCCAAGGTCTTCAAAGAAATGTACGAGAGCGCCCAGACCTCTTCACTTCTCCCAAAAAGTCCTGCAGAAAAGTGGTTCAACCAGATGTTGATAGAAGAGTACACCAGAGCAGTCTGCCGCCAGAGTCTTAAACCGCTGGTAAAACAGATCGAGAAGGCTCTCATGACCGCGAAGCGGGGAACTACTTCAGTGGAAAGAGCACAACCGCTGCATGGCCTTCGTATAACGGAACTTGAAAGTGGAGGACGGCGTCGGTAAAGCCGGGAAGCGAGACTTGACCGAGATAAATCTTCCTACTGCTTTCGAGTGCCAAGCGCTTGAAGTACTTTTCAAATAAGGAGCTCGTCTTACCAGTGTAAGCGATGAGGATAGCTGGATTCCCCTGAGGATACTCTAAACTCCCCACAGGACGGTAGAACCCCCATGTTGTTCCCCTGAAATCGACCACGCGAAGTACGTAGTCCTCACCTTGAAATGGCAGATATTCTAACTCTTCCAGCCTTCGCAGGTTCAGCGTGGCAACTTCGATGGATATCGGTCTTTCTTTCAAAATGTAAGTCCGCGCCGCTCTGTCAATAGATTTGGCCGTTTGGAAAAAGTCTTCCACCTTAGCACGTGCCAACCCGCTGGCTATTGCCAGTGACAGAAGATACACACCTACGGCTACCACCGCGAGAATGAAAATCAGCTCATAAATCGTAAATCCGTCTCTTTTCCACATCGCCAGAATTCTACCACCTTTTTATGTGGTTCATCAATTCTGAGAACTCAACCTTCACAAATGGGTATGAAGCCATTTTCCAGACCGCATTTTAGTTTCACATTGCAGAAAGCATGTTGTGCTCCGCTTCTTCCTCGCTCACACTCACAAACGGGCACTGCCATGAAG
>QNAP01000085.1 GCA_003641795.1 Thermotogae bacterium
ACTACATCTTGCGGAAGAGGGAGGAGGAGAGGAGGAGGAATGAGGAGTGGCACATGTCGTTTTTGAGGAGGTCGTATAGGTGTGGGGGTGGCGAGAGTAGAGGGGTGATGAAAGGAGTGGAGAGAGTGAGGTGAGGAGGATGGTTGAGTATCCAGAAGAGTGGTATGATGAGTGGTATGCACAGGGGTGTCCGAGGAATGAGTCGGGAGAGCCTATTTTACTGGGTGAGGCGTGTGATTATTGTCCGTATCAATACGGTGAGGAATGTGGATACAGGTGGGAGCATTGTCCATTGAGGGGAAGGGATGAGGAGAGGGGGAGAGATGGGAGTAAAGGATGAGGATGATGTCTGAAGATGAAGGGTGCGGTTGTGAACTTGGAGAAGGAATTGGAGTTCCTGGAGAAGTTCAAAATGTGGGCACTGGTGCTAATTGTAGGAGAGGGTGCGAGTTTTTTGATAGGAGAATTTGTAGAGATGAGAGGGAAAGAGGCGGGAATAAGGGAGCTAATAGAGTTTATGAGGAGGTATAGGGCGAGTGTTGTGATAGTGGGTGAGGAGGAGAAGGTTTTGATAGCGTAAGTGGAGGGGGGCTTTATATGGTGAAAGTGGAAGTAAAGTGCTTCATTTGCGGTAGGGATGAGGAGATAGAGCTAAAGGAGGGAGAGAGCTTGAAGGAGGGGGTAAAGAGGAAGGGGTGGGAGGAGATAGGGGTAGTTCTTGAGGATGTGGAGGAGTATGGGTTTGTGTGCGATGATTGCATGAGGCGAATGGGTATAAAGGGGGAGGGGTGATAAGAAAATGAAAATAAAAGAAGGGGAGGAAGCGGTAATCTCAGCAATAGTTTTTGATGTTCCTGAGCTAACACTTGCGACGGTGATTGTGCGTAAGGTTAAGAGAAAATACGCAATCGTAGAATATCATGGAGAGCTATACGAAGTTCCAAAATGGTGGCTAAGAAAAAAGGAAGAGTGGTCTCATATTAAAACTTTTTAAGTATGAGGCTTTCAAATTTTTTATGAGGGGGAGAAAGGGTAGGATACGCCATTTTAACCCCACATGATTCCTCTCCTCATCTCCTTTACCCCTCTAATCCCTCCTCTACTTTACTCCTATTGTTGGATCATCTAAGTATATAACCTGATTACAGCCGTCAGCACAGTAATACGTTTCGGCAGTTACTTCTATCCTCAAGGTTATTGTTTGATCTGTATATTGGGAGAGATCGAATGCTATCTTTCGCCAGGGGAATTCCGCAGATCCAACATTCCCGTTTGTGTCATAGAAACTTGCTCCCTTCCACTCATAAATTATATTACCATTTACCTTTACAACAACCTTCGTAACTCTCCATGCTATATAACGATTTGCCCAACACCTCCCCTTGATATATACTATACCTATGCATTTCGTGCCAGATGGTAATGCGATAGTTTTCTCAATGTATGCAGTCGTCTCGCCAGAATATGCATGATGTCTCATACTATAACCTCCCGTTATAACACTTCTCTCATCGCTTATCTCCCCCGAAATCGTCCATCCTTGTGATGTTCCATCATCAAATGTCCACCCTAAGACTGTCCACGTTTTAATATTTACTACCTCTATCGTAACATTTAGTGTTGCTTCATCTATTTTATTAGTATATTCACTGTCCGTGTATGCCTCAACTGTGATAGTTCCTGTTTCAGTAACTTCATCTGTGGGTTTTGATCTTGAAATCGTTACTACCCTATAGGTATCCCCTCCGCTCCCCACTCCTCCGAGCTTCCCATCGGTAGGACTCTCTATGCTCCAATTTGGAACATTTAGAACTATCTTGAAGTATAGAGTTTGAGAGTAGTTATTAGCGATACGAAGTGGGAACGTGTTTCGTAGCGGATCTGGGGCATATTCGAGATCACATATTATGCGATCAGCAAATAAATGAACTTGGAATTGCATTTCGTATATATATTTGCTTTGCTAAAATAAAAGCTATGATAAGGTCGTATCACAATAGCCCTGTATCTTTCCCGTGATTGTATCTACATTATTGTAGCCCTGTATCTTTCCCGTGATTGTATCTACATTATTGTAGCCCTGTATCTTTCCTATGATGATGTCTATATCGCAATATCCATTGTATTTCGTAACCGTAACATCCACTCCAATCCCAAACTCAAGCAAAGTATCCTTCGTTAGCTTTATCTCCTTCTCATACTTCCCGTAATATGTTTTTTCTACCGTTACATGAACGATTTTTCCACATGTGATGTCAAAAAACTTCGCTAACCCCTCCGCATCCGTGTATTTCGTTTCTGTCGTGGTATTGTATTCAATCGTAACGGTAGCATCTTGGATGTCCTCACCTGTCGGTTTGAAATATACATGCACCGTCAGATCCCGCAACATTGGGAAAGAGGCTCTAATAACCTTGATCGCCTCTACTTTATCGTTATGATCATCCGATAGGACATAATCCCCCTCGCTAACTGTCCTAAGCCTATCTATTATGGGGTTCAACTCTTCAAGCTTCAAACACTCCCCAAGACACTCTCTTATCGCTATAATCGCCTCTACAATGAGATTATGATCATCTGGCTCTATCGTGTCGCCATATCTCACTGTCCGTATCTTACCGAGCACCTCATTGAGTTTTGGGCATTCAAAGAGCTGTGATAGGATTTGTAGGCACTCAACAATGGTGTTATGGTCATCAGCAAGAACAAAATCACCATATATCACCTTACGAAGCTTATCTATCGCCCTATCAAGGTCTTCAAGTGTTGTCATCGTTATCACTTGAGAGCATATATTACTTTTACGCTATGAGTCGTTACATCTGTGTTTGCATCCGCAACACGTGCAGCTATTCTCGCATTCGCTTCCACTGGCACAGGTGTAGAAAAGAAGATTGGTTGATATAAGATATATCCCGCATCGGTTCTGTATGCTGTCCAGGATGGAATAGCTATGATCTCCTCCTCCGCTCCCGCTGCCCCCTTCCCAATCTCAAGAATCGCATGATATATAGATACAAACCACCAAACTCCCACTATCAGGAAGTCTTCCGTGATCGTCCCCGCTGGGATAATTTCAGTCCATTCTCCCTCCACCCAAGCCCCGCTCCCTGTTTGAACACTTATAGGGTGTTCAAGCTTTGGGTATGTTTGAATACGTGATACATACAAGGGTGAGTTTTTCCATTCCCCTGTAGCCCCATCAAACATAAGAACGTCTCCATCTCTTGGTGATACTATAGCAACATCATCGTGATCATCAATTGTTTTTTTATGAGTGTTAAGAGCCTCATCCGCTATGTATCCTTGAGTTTTTGCATAGCTTATATAGTTAGTTCCCGCACCGTGAACACCTGTATCTTTCAAATTGTGTTCATTTAGTGCCTTATCCGCTACATACCCCTGTGCCTCCGCATAGCAAATATAATTTACCCCCGCCCCATGAACACCTGTATCTTTTATGTTATGTCCTTCTAAAGCTTCATCTGCTACGTATCCCTGCTTCTTTGCATAGCTAATATAATTTGTTCCTGCTCCATGAACATCTGTATCCTTTATACTGTGTCCCTCTAAAGCTTTATCCGCTATGTATCCCTGTGCTTCCGCATAGCAAATATAGTTTGTCCCCGCCCCATGAACCCCCGTGTCTTTTATGCTGTGTTCATTGAGATTTTCTTGAACCGCATCCACCTCCGCTTTCCTCGCACTATCATGACCATCTACAGGTGTCCCCAAGTTCTTTATCACATAGCCCTTCCAATCCTTGTTGCAATCAATTATCAATTGACTTAGTTTCGCCACTCCTACGATCACCTCCACCCTCAAGTTATACAAAAGAGCGATCTTTTTCAAAACTTCTTCCTCACACCCATACAGATTGAATAGTGTCGTAATAGCATTTGCAAGATCATTTGCAGTTTTACCACTAAATCTTGAAGACACCTGATATAATCTTTCCGCATAGCTTCTATACAACAACCTCTGTTGTGTATGTATTCCCTCCTGATCCAAAATCTCCGCTACCCTCTCGTATAATTGATCAATATCATAATACGCTTGTTTTATCGCTTTTGCCATCTCATCATGCTTCGCTTCAAGAACAGGATGCAATAACTCCGCTTTTGTCTTCGTATCCCACGTTTCCCCCCTCTTTCCCACTTTCCTCTTACCCATTCTGTTTTCTACCTCCTCTTTCTCCCAAAAACCTCCACAATTTGTTTAATGAAGTCCACACTTGCATATCCTGAGATTATAGCCATAAAGCCATTTGGAAAATTGTATTCTGAGTGTAAGAGCCAATATAAATAGCCCGCTATCGCTGATACGAAAGTGTGTTGTGCTATCGCTTTCTTTGACCACTGCCAATGCACAAATAACCATAAAACACCCCCTATGAAGCCATGTAGTATGAATACACCCATTTCACCCCACATCTTTCTCTACCCTCAGATAAGGAATTTCAACTAAACAAGGTAAATCTAAACCCGCTGGATGCCCATAAACATTATTCTCCCCTAAAGCCTCTCCATGATCCGCTGTTATAACTATCAAACCTTCCAATCTATCTATTAACTTTTTGACTTCATCCAAAACTATCTTTAAATTCTCTCTATATGCAGATACTAACTCCTCACGAGTTATTAAGCCCATAGAAGCGAGTTCATACGCCGTTTTCCCCTCTGGAGCTTGTAAACCCTTTATTTCGCTATATACTCGCTTCCAACCAACCTGATCAATAGACGGCTTTGTTAGATAAGGGTGGTGCGGTTGTATGTAGTGTATCACCAATCTTTTGTTCCTATGTAGTTTCCTATGTAGGATTGCGGATTGAGTTACATGATGTGGAGGAACAGTTTTAAATTTTTCATCCCATCCAAAATCCCATACCTCAACTATTTTATGAAAAGGAATATATCCCAATACTTTTTTGCACATATACCTTGATATGATAGGATTTGCTGAGATATAGACTATATCATCGAACCGCTTCCCTAAACCCCATGTTTTAATCATCCAATTTAGTGTATCGCTATCACAGCTTATTCTTTTCTCTAACTTGCCTTCGATAGTGTTTAACTCTTTAAAGTAGTCATATCTACAAGCATCAAGAATTATTAAGTGATCCCACCGCTCCTTACTTAAATCCACCTTCATCTCTTTACCACCTTCACTATCATGTTGCTGTTATCGTTATGGCACTCAACAACCTCAAAACCTATAGACTTGAGGAGATCACATAGCTCAGGTTTTGTAAAGATGCATTTATGTGTATTCTCCTTATATTCCTGCCCTCCATAAAGCCAATACGATAGCTCCCACCAACTCTTAATCTTCCCCTCAGTGTAATATTTCACTATTTGATCGAAATCTGGTGTTTGAATGGTCAAAACCCCCCTCGGTTTTAGAACCCTATGCCAATCCTTCAAAATTTCCTCCACTTTCCGATAACTAAAATGTTCAAGCACATCCTTCGCCAGAATCTCATCCACCGTGCCATCCCCGTATGGTAGCCTCTCACTCTCAAGATCAAGAACCAAATCCACTCTCTCTATCTTCCTCACGTCTATGTTCACATATCCCTCCCGTATATCACCCCCACAACCAAGATTTAGCTTCACCATGCTCCCACCTCCTATATAAACTCATAATCATCAAGAATTTCATATAACTTCTCACAAATCACCGACCACGCATATTTTCTCCTCACCTGCCTTGAATACTTCTTGAACTTCAACTTGTATGATTGAATGTTATCAAGCACATCATGTAGCTTCTTCACAAAATCGTTTATATCAACCTCGTAACCATAGCCAATGTGTATTGGATTATCCTTAAGAACCACAACTTTATCATACGCCTGTATGGGAATAATATATTCAATGTAATCAAGAAAACACATACCATTCGTTGCTAACGTTGGTAAACCTCTTGATACCCCCTCAAGGGTATTCAGTTCAAACCCCCCTCCTCTTGATGGACATACTAACACATCGCACACATCATACAACTGCCTCAACTCATCATCACTCAACCACCCTTTTATATGAATCATCTTAAGCTTCAATAAATCATGTAGATATGTATCAACAATATCTCCAGTCTTCACTACAAGGAACACGTTATCATGCTCCTTTTGAATTTCTGACATCGCCTGTGCCACAATGTCCGCACCCTTTCTATACCCCGAATGCCATAAAAAGAATAAAATAAGCCTTGCATCGTGCTTCTTTTTGATCTCTAACAACTCCTTAATCGTCTTATTCGTTATTTCCTTTGAATTATTGAGAAAAGAGCTATTCAACCCATGTGGTAGCACCTCTATGGGAATATCCACCCCAGAATTGAGATAACACTCCTTCGCCCACTCTGAGGGCACTATTACAAGATCCAACTCATTTAGAACGTTTACGAAGACCTGACTAATAGCATCACTATCCGCTGTGTCAAACCCCCCTAATCGCTTTGCTACCTTCTTAAGCCTATCTAATCGCTTTATCCTTGAATAGAACATCCTTACTGAATCTCCAAGCAGCAAATAGCCTACAGGATGCAACAAAATGCTCTTATCCCCCGTCCACATGATATTGTCTAAAATACTCTCATCTATTTCTTGCACTTTCACTTTTAAGCTTAGATAGCTAATATGAGCTTTAGAAATCACGTGAAACGAGTTCTTTTGATACACAGGATACACATAATATAGCTCATTCATCGTTTCCCTACCTCCTATTTAGGAATATTGTAAACAGCTATTGTAACTTTTCCGCTTGGGCTAACTTGAACATTGATCTTATCCGACTTTGATACCGTGAAGTCCATTTCTTTCCACACATTTGGTGGTATCGGTTTTCCATCATTTAAAGCTGCCAAAATAGCCTCCTTTGTTGCGGATGGTATCCAATACATATATGCATAGAATTCATATTCATGCGTAGCCTTCACCCTCGCTATCCCATCGAATATTATTGCCAAACTTGGATCAAAGATATTCGTTAGTTCAGGTGCTTGATAATTTTGCTTAATTCCGAGCAAGTGTATATGCGGAAATATCCCGTATGTAAAGTATCCATAACCCGCATGAACCTCCTTGAACCGTAAATTCTCAATTCCTAAGTTAAGAGCCAGATCCGTTTCTGGGATTAGATCTTTGCGAACATAACCATAGTAATCCACCGCTCCCCTCTCCGCTACCGTCTGTATCGCCTCTATCAACTCATTTGCCCATGAACTCCTTATTACCTGCCCCGTTTTTACTTTGAGATAATTAAACATCGGCATTTAGCTTCCCCTCCTCCTTCTACCCGCTTCTTTCCTTGCCCTTCTCAATTTTGCAAGATATATGAGATATTCCCGCTCTTCAGGACTTAAAACAATCCAATCCACCCCTAAC
>QNAP01000086.1 GCA_003641795.1 Thermotogae bacterium
ATCAGAAGAAGCCTCCCCAGATCCTGCATCAAGCTCTCACCTTCCATAGTTTTTTGCTACTTGTGGAAACGCCGTCAACGGCTTCCAAAAGCCTTTGTAGCTCATCCTCTGAGCTCACCAATCCTGCCGCGACGACTCTAACTCCAGCATTCTTGAACCTTCTGCCCACCTTCAATGCAGCACACCCTGGCAGGATTTCCACCGTTTCAACATCATTGTTCAGCACTTGCCCGAATGCCTTCTCCACTGCTCTCGAATCCAACGCGAAAATTCTCAACACGAAAGGCAATTCAAACTTCCGACAGGCGTGGAAATTCTTCATCTTTACGCTTATAATGCCATCGACACCCATGTTCTTCAAAAAAGCCACTGCGGCTTCCCCGTCAGAAAGCCCTGCAACAAAGTCCATGTCAACATAGACGGTCTTACCGGCACGTCGGTACATATCTAACTGATATTTCAAATGTTGAACTTCGCTCTTCAAAATAAAGACCACATTTACGGGAATCTCTTCGGGCTTTACTTCTTCCCACAGTGCCGCGATAACACCCTTGAGCAAGTTATCTCACGCTCCCAAAGATCTGGGATCCATGGCATCTCTCAAAGCGTCACCAAACAAGTTAAACGCCAGCACTGTGAGAAAGATGAACGCTCCGGGGATCAAAAGCCACGGATAGTTAGTCAAATAGGTTATGTTTTGAGCCTGCGCCAACATCAAACCCCAACTTGCCGATGGTTCGGTTATTCCAACCCCAAGGAATGAGAGCCCGGCTTCCCCAAGGATATAACTGGGAATGCTGAGCGTTGCTGCCACGATGACATACGTGAAAACATTGGGGATGATGTGCCTCCAAATGATTCTCCTTGCTGGAAATCCCATCGCAAGCGCCGCTTGGACGAACTCTCTTTCCTTGAGTGAAAGGACCATCCCGCGAATCACACGGGACATGCCAGGCCAGCCCAAGAAACTCAGGATGATTACCATGAGGAAGTAGGTGATGTGGCTGGGTACATCCATGGGCATAATGGCTCGTAACGCTATTAAGAGGTAGAAACCAGGAATGGACATGAGAATCTCCGTGATCCTCATCATGATCTCATCTATCCAGCCTCCATAATAGCCGGAAAACCCTCCAAGCATGAGTCCAATGGTGAAAGTAATCAAAATCGCGAAAATACCTATGGAAAGAGATATTCGGGAGCCAAAGAGTATTCGCGAGAACATATCACGTCCATAACTATCGGAGCCGAAAAGATAAAGCTTCGCGGGTTCATCCACACCGAAAAGGTGTATCCTCGAAGGAATGAGCCAGAGAAACTTGTACTCCCAAGATTTCACGAAGAATTTGACATGATAGCGCTTCAACGAGTAATCCGTCACGGATGCTATTGGAATCTCCTTCACCTCTCCATTCTTCAGACTGACGATCACGGAATCAAGCTCGTAAACTACGTCCACCGTTTTGGGACTTCCAATTTTCTTGACCTTCCAAGCATATTTGGACGTCAGCGCTTTTACGTAACTCGAAGACGTATACGTCCTAACATACTGTCCCTCGCCGAGAAGTTCGTCCACCATCGAAAGTGGAACAATATCGAGTTCTTCCGTCTTCTTACGATATGTCACCTCTCCCTGTGAGGAGCAAGCCGTTTCTCTGTAACGTACCATGAGAACTATGGATTCAACGCCATCCTTCCCTATCTCTACTGAGAAAGGTCTTCCTTCGCGGTCCACTCCTTCGATCTTGCTCAAGTTGGAACCCTCTCGAAGAATTGTTCTGAAGCTTACTGGGTCCTTTTCCTTGATAAGAGGATAAACGTACGGACCAACAAACTTGCCTCCGTAAAACCATCTGATCTTCGTTGGAGCTGCGAACCGTGTGGTGAGAGATTGTCTGTAAGGATTGTATGGGGACAGGAAATCAGCAAAGATGGCGCCGAGGTACAGGACGATCAAGATCCACAATGCCACCATACCCAAGCGATGACGTTTCAACACTCGCCACGTGAGTTGCCATCTGCTCATATATTCAACTTCAAAGAGATCTTCTGACTTCACTTTGACTTCGTTCTCCTCCGACACACTACCACCTCAACTGAAGCGCAACCTAACACGGGGATCTGCCCACGCCAACAGTATATCCGCCAAAAGGTTACCGAGGATGAGCATCACCGAACTCAACAGAAGTGACGCCATAACGAGGAAAAGATCTTGAGACTGGAGAGCTTCGATAACTAACCTCCCCATACCAGGCCAGCCAAAAACCGTCTCCGTCAAGACAGCTCCTCCGAGAAGTCCCGATATGTTGTATCCAAAGATGGTGATGATGGGATTTATCGCATTGCGCAATGCGTGTTTGTAAATCACGTTTCTTTCGGGCATACCCTTCGCATAGGCAAACATCACGTAATCCTGTCTCAACTGATCCAAGAGTTGGCCCCTCATTTGCCTCATGATACCTGCCAACCCTGCAGTACCCAACGTCAAAACAGGCCCAACGACGTGCCATAGATAGTCTAGAAGCTTACCCCACCACGGTAGCTGGTCAAAATTCAGGGAAATGATCCCTCCTATTGGAAACCAACCAGTTTTGGCGGCAAAGTAAAGGAAAAGCAAGGCAAAGAAGAAATTGGGGATCGAGATACCGATGAATGCGATCACCGAAAAGGCTTCATCCGCAAACGAGTACTGGTGCAAAGCGGCGTAGATGCCCATCGTGGGAGCTATTGACCATATGAAGATCATCGTGGAGACACTCAAAAGGAGCGTTGCTCCCAGCCTTCTCCAGATTATCTCGAAAACAGGTCGATGGTATTGGAAAGAGTAGCCGAAGTTGCCCCTTATTACTTCTTTCAACCACACGAGATACTGGACGTACCACGGCTTGTCCAGACCATACTGCTTCTCCAGTCGTTCTATGGTCTGTGGGCTGATACTGGGGTTGATTCTGTACTGATCCAGAAAATCACCAGGAGCTGCTGCGATCACCATGAAGGAGAGAAAGGAAACTCCCAAGAGCACAGGTATGGTCAGTATCAACCTTCTGAGAACATATCTCAGCAACCTCCGCACCTCCTACGATAAGCTTCAACACCTATCCGGAGTATTTCACAGGCTCGCCGCAGGTTGTTTTCGTTCAGAACGAAGGCCACCCGAATCTCCGATCGTCCTGCACTTTCAGTGACGTAAAAGCCATCTAAAGGTGCCACCATAGTGGTAGCACCTCCATGCTGAAAATCCGTGAGCATCCATTGAACGAAGCGTCGAGCATTGGACACGGGTAACTTTACCGATACATAGAACGCACCTTTTGGAGGATGAAAGACTGCTCCCTCTATCTTTGCGATCTCCTCACAAGCCGCATCTCTACGCCGTCGATACTCTGATCTTATCCTACCTCTGTATTTCTCACCAAGATCCAGCAGCCCTATGGTTCCAACTTGAGCCAACGTTGGTGGAGATAGCCGCGACTGTGCAAGCTTCATAACTTGCGCCAGGATTTCCTTGTTCTTAGTGGCGAAGACGCCTATCCTGGCACCGCAAGCACTGTACCGCTTTGAGACGCTGTCCACCATGATGGCGCCGTCATAATCAAAGGAAAAGATGGAAACCGCTTCATCACCATCGAAAACGAACTCGCGATAGACCTCGTCGGATATGATATACAACGAATGCCGTTTCGCCATCTCGACTAATGCAGAGAGATCTTCTCGATTGTAGACACTTCCCGTTGGGTTAGAGGGATTCGAAAAGAGCACGGCACGAGTTCTTTCAGTGATCTTTTTCTCGAATTCCTCAACATTCGGCATTGCATACCCAGTTTCCGGTGTCGAAGTGACAGGAACGAGGGTAATGCCCAATGTCTGCGCAAATCCAAGATAGTTGGCATAGAAAGGTTCGATAACCAATACTTCATCACCGGGATCGGCCACGGCCGCCAAGGCGAAGAGAACGGCTTCGCTGCCCCCGTTCGTTACGATGATTTCCTCCGGAGACAGGAATATGCCAAACTCGTTGTAGTAGTGGCAGAACTTTTCTCGAAGCTCCGGGAGACCGTTAGAAGGCGAGTAAGAAAGCACTTTAGCCTGGTACCGCTTGACGTAGTCAAAGAATACTGCCGGCGTTTCAATGTCAGGCTGACCGATGTTGAGATGGAATACGTGTATTCCTCTCCTTTTTGCCTCATCAGCATAAGGAATCAAGGATCTGATGGGAGATGGGGGAACAGAAGTGATTCTGGTCGATACACGCACGCCGGTCCACCTTCCACTTTTAAAACAATTTTTTCGAATCCAGAAGTATCGTCACTGGTCCATCATTCTTCAGTTCCACAGTCATCTTCGCACCGAACTTACCAGTACCTACCTTTAACGCATAATGTCGCCTCAAATGCTCTACCAAAAATTCATAAAGCCTCTCACCATCTTTGGAAGAAGCGGCTCCTGTGAAGGAAGGACGATTGCCCTTGCGGGCGTCCCCGTAGAGTGTGAATTGAGAAACTACCAGTACTTCTCCTCCAATTGCCACCACAGATCGATCCATCCTACCTTCCGCATCTTCAAAGACTCGCAGGTTCGCGATCTTCTTAGCCATCCAAATCGCATCGTTTTCGTCGTCATCGCGTCCAACTCCAAGAAGTACGAGCAGTCCTTTGCCTATTTCAGAGACCTTTTCAGACCCTACCAATACTTTGGCACTCGATACCCTTTGGATTACCGCTCTCAAAGACTCATTTCCTCCTGATACGTTCAACTCCGGGAACCGACTTTACGTTGTTCATTATCTCTTCAAGGTGGGAAGCATCCCTCACAAGGATTTGGAGCTTCAGAAAAGCGATATTCGGATCCTTCTTCTCAACCTCGAGCTTTTCGATGTTCATTCTTTCCAGATAATCTACGATCTGCGCTAAAGTCCCTGGCCTTGCCTCTATCATGAGAACCGTTGGGAAATACGGCTCGTCCAACGCTTCATAAGCCCACGTCACGTCTACCGTACGATCGGACGATATCTTTTTGACGTTCTTGCAGGTGGTTTTATGTATGGTTATACCACGACGATTTACAACACCCACAATTCTATCACCGGGGATAGGATTACAACATTTAGCTATGATCACGTCGATGCCAACTAGACCTTCAACAACAACTGGAGAATGCTTCAGTGCTTTGGGCGATCGCCGCTTTCTCTTCCTTTCCTGAATGGGGTCTAAAACCCTCAACAAATCGAAGTACGTGATGGACCCTTCACCCAGCCGAACGATCAGGTCATCGGTAGAGCCTATGCCGTTACGAACCATGAATGCTTTGATTTTTTCATCGTTCAGGATTTCGTCCACAGCCATGTTTTTTCGCTTGGAAAGTCTTCGCAAGATTTCTTTCCCTTGTTCCACCAGTTCTTGGTGGTACTTCTCCTTGAAGAACTTCCTTATCTTTGCCCTCGTTCTCGGTGAACGCGCGTGCTTAAGCCAATCAAGTGATGGCCCAGGGCTATTTTTGTTTACGATGATTTCTACCACATCACCCGTTTGAAGTTCGTAATCTATCGGTACCAGCCTGCCGTTGACCTTCGCCCCTGCAAAGTGATGCCCTACCTCTGTATGGATGGTATAAGCAAAGTCTATGGGAGTCGAACCCTTTGGAAGGTGCCTCGGTTCTCCTTTAGGTGTGAAAACGAAGACTTCGTCCATCTGTAGTTCTGTCTCCAGATCTTTCAAATAGGAAAGCCCACTGATGACATCGTTCTGCCATTCCACCAAACGAGCAATCCATTTGTTTCCGGCAGTCAACCCATCTTTGTAGGCCCAATGCGCTGCGAGACCATACTCCGCTTCTTCGTGCATCTTCTTGCTACGGATTTGTATCTCCAGATATTCGCCCCGCTCGGTGATCACCGTGGTGTGGAGCGATTTGTACCCGTTGGATTTGGGAACGGCTATGTAGTCTTTAAAGCGCCCCGGAACGGGACTCCAGATGCTGTGCACAACACCCAAAGCGTTGTAACAAGATGCTTCGTCCCTCGTTATCACTCTCAGCGCGATCAGATCGTATATCTCATCAAAGCTCCGCTGCTTTTCTGTCATCTTCTTCCAAATGCTGTAGAAATGCTTTACTCGCCCATTAACCGTTGCACGAATTCCCTTCTCGCGCATGGCCCCTTCCAGTGCCTCCTTGTAATGTTCTGTGATCTCCATCCGTTCTTCCAGCTTCCTGGATACGAGAGATTTCAACAACCGGTATTCGTGCGGATAGAGGAACTTGAAGGACAAGTCTTCCAGCTCCCACATGATCCGGTGAATACCGAGTTTATGGGCAATGGGGGCATAGATTTTGAGCGTCTCCCTGGCCTTCTTCTGAATCTTTTCAGGATCTTTCACATAATGAAGCGTACGCATGTTGTGGAGCCTATCGCACAGCTTCACCAGTATTACCCTGATGTCACTGGCCATGGCGAGAATCATCTTTTGAAGAGTGGCCAGCTTCATATAAGAAGAAAGGCTTTCGTCCTCTATCTTGTCCTCTATCTTCAGTTCGCTTATCTTACTGACTCCGTCAACTATCCTGGCAATTTCCGGTCCAAATTCTTCCTCTATTCCCTGAGGGGTGTAACCTTTGTCACCACAGTCTTCGACCACGTCATGCAAAAGGGCAGCGGCTATGGAGATGGTATCTAACTTCAGTCCAGCCACTATTTTAGCTACTTCCGCAACGTGAGTGAAGAATTCATCACCGGAATCACGAAACTGACCTTCGTGAGCAACACGCGCGTAGTCATACGCGCGTGTTAAAAGCTCAACTTCTTCTTCGGATAATCGCCTCTCAAGGATCCCCTCGATCTCTTTAACGAAGTCCGAAACTACTGCTATCAAACTTTCACTCCCGCTTTATTATATCACCAAGTGACGCTGGGGTATCTCGAACAAGCCAACAGATCCGAACCGAATCCGTCTACCTTCCACCATGAAGATGAAGAGCAGCCAATAGTTTCTGGGACTCTGTGAAGCCCTCTTTAACCTTCACAAGAGTTTTCATGATCTATGAGACTTGCGATCTCGGGCTCATCGCCACAAACAGGACACTTCTCATTCCTCTTTACATCTATGGTGAAGAATTCAAAAGTCAAACCATAGAAGACGAGCAATTTGCCGGTGAGAAGGCCTCCCACTCCTGCTGAATACTTGATAACTTCCATCGCCTGAAGGGATTCTATCGTCCCACACGTGGCTCCCGGGATTCCCGCTTCGCGGCATGATGGAACCGTCCCGGGTGTAGAAGGTTTTTCCAAAACACACCTATAACAAGCGCTGACCTTTGGAAGGATGGTCATCAACAGCCCTTCAAACCTGGGAACGGCACCACGCGATAAGGG
>QNAP01000087.1 GCA_003641795.1 Thermotogae bacterium
CTACACGGATGTAGCGAGCATGAAGCTGAAACAGGATGTTGAATCTTCATGGAAGTGCCCGTTTGTGAGTGTGAGCGAGGAATAAAGCGAAGCACAACATGCTTTCTGCAATGCGAAAAAAGAAAAAAGGGAGGAGAGGCGAATCCCCCACGCTCACACAGCAAGCACTCGCTTTTTTCTTCGTTCACATCCACAAAACGACCCACACGAAGATTCAGCGTCGTACTTCAGCTTCGCTCTCATCCGCATCCATGCGGCTTCGAGGTCGTTTTGTATGGACGCTCACTCGGCGCTCGTGAGGCTGTGTGATCGTGAGGGATTCTGAAGTGAAGGCAAATGCTTGTCCGAGCGCTCAATGATCTTTACAGTATCGCTTTTTGTAAGTTCATGTGGTACCATTCACATGGGCCTTCTTTCTCGTTTTGGGATATTTCAATGGTACCACCATTGAATGTGGGCTATTCTTTGTGACGCCTTGCTTCTACGTTGAGAATGATTCTCGCAAAGGAGGGGAAGCATGAAGAGGGTACTTCTGTTGGTACTTCTGTCACTTTCTCTTTCGCTCCCACTTTTCGCCGGGCAAGTTGACGAGATCCTCTCTTTAGTGGAACCAGGAGACCCTTCGCTGGAACCGCTGAAGCTGGCCATAATCTGGCACCACCACCAACCACTCTACAAGACACCGCTCGAACGCAATTTCTTCATGCCTTGGGTGCGCGCCCACGGTGTGAACGATTATCCGTACATGGCGGATCTGGTGGAGAAGTATCTGACAAGAGGAAAGGTTACCTTCAACATCGTTCCAAGTTTGATCTTGCAGATTCAGGACTATCTTTCGGGCGCAACGGATGAGTACATGAGACTCTCGCACAAACCGGAAACGGTGCTCACAGAACAGGAGAAGAGGTTCATACTCAATCACTTCTTCGATATCAATCCACAGTTTGTCAACAAGTACCCAAGATATCGCGAATTGATGGAAATGAAAGTTTCCGGTAGGGAATTCAGCGACCAGGATCTGTTAGACCTCAAAGTCTACTGGAATCTGGCTTGGATCAATATCGAATACATCGAAGCCGATCCAGCGCTCAAGGCTTTGGTGAAGAAAGCAAAGAATTACACGTGTCAGGATTTGGAACTGGTACTGCAAAAGCACAAGGAGTTTTTAGCAACGGTGCTGGGGAAATATAAAAAGCTCGCAGAAGAAGGTAAGATCGAGCTGATCACATCTGCCAAGTATCACCCCATCCTTCCACTGTTGATAGACAAAGGCTGGGTAGAAGACGCAAAAGGTCAGATCAGCGCTGGACTTGAAATAGCACGCAGAACTTTCGGCTTACAACCGGTGGGATTTTGGCCCCCGGAAGAGGCGGTGTCACGCGAATTGATCCCGCTCCTTTCCGAACTCGGTATGGAGTGGATAGTTACAGACAAAGTCATTCTTCAGATGTCCGGCGTCGACACCAGCGATTACACTAACGTGATGATCCCTTACAAAGCAGAAAATAACGGAAAGAGCGTGGTGGTGTTCTTCAGGGACACAGATCTCTCAGACAGGATAAGTTTCAAATACTCGCAGATGAGTGCTGAAGAAGCAGTGAAAGATTTCCTCAGCAGGGTACACGAACTCCAGCGTCTCAACCGCTCTGGTGATCTCATCTTGACTGTCGCTTTGGACGGTGAAAACGCTTGGGAACACTATCCCAACAATGGCAACGACTTCAGAAAACTCTTCTACGAAGCTCTTTCTGCTGATCCGTACGTGGAGCTCACAACGCCAAAAGAGTACATCGATCGTTATGGAGTGAAAAAGACTCTCGCAACGCTTGCAAAAGGTTCTTGGGCAGGTGGCAGTCTCGACACGTGGATCGGAGAAAAAGAGGAAAACGAAGCCTGGAATAGACTGGAAAAAGCACGACAGGTGGTAATGGAGAAACTTCCACAAATGGATGACAGAACGAAAGAAAAGGCTATTGACTCACTTTACGCAGCCGAAGGAAGTGACTGGTTTTGGTGGTATGGAGACGACCAAGACGCGGGAAACAACGAGATCCTTTTCGACAGGCAGTTCAAGAAGCTACTCATCGCGCTCTACGAACTGGCAGGAATCTCCAAGAATGCGGTGCCATCGTATCTGTTGGTTTCCAACAAAAAGCCTGTCCAACCCAGCTCGGGCAGCTTGAAAAAAGTGGATTACATATTGGACGGCAAGCTGAGCATTGCGGAATCAGGGACAGCCTTATACGATGACACTCACGATGGCAATCGAATAAACCGCGTGTGGGTAGGAAGAGGCGACACTGGAGTCTACGTGGCAGTGGAATTGGATTCTCCTGCAAAATCCCTGTTGGGCGAAGACGTACGGGTAGAACTCTACTTGGATTCCCCACACGCCGATATCGTCAACGCCTTGACGAAGTACTCCGATCTAAAGAATCCCACAGATCTGGGATTTGCCCCCTCATACAGACTCAGCGTGAGTTTCAAAACATGGAAGACCCGCCGGCGTGTGAGCGCTTACCGCGCAGGACCTGGGGAGAAGTGGATCCTCAGCACTTCTGGTGCCAAGGCTGCTGTAGGCGAAATCGTGGAATTCGAGATTCCTTTCGATTTCATAGGGATAAAGACGGGTGAGGAGTTCAACGTGGTCGTGGTTGTTGCCGAGAAGAAGAAGGACACAGACACTTGTCCAAACACAGGACCAGTGAGGGTGAAAATTCCCAAGGCAGTATCAGGCGACGTGTTGGCGGAGTTTGTGGATCCCGAAGGTGATGAGTACGGTCCAGGTACTTACACTTATCCGAAGGATCCTGCATTCGAACCGTTCAAGGGGCTCTTTGACGTCTTGAAAGCCCGCGTTTTGGAAAACGAGGAAGCCCTGGTCTTCCAGTTCTGGTTTGGGGAGATGACAAATCCGTGGAATGCACCAAAGGGATTCTCCCACCAGATAGTAAACATCTATCTCGACACGAAGAACGGCGGTAGGACCGACACCTATCATAAAGGCGCCCGGGTGCAGTTTGATCCCAAACACCCATGGGATTACTTTGTCAAGGCCGCAGGCTGGCCATCTTACGGTCAGCTCTTCGCCACCTCGGAAGGTGAGGAAATTCCTGGTGCCGTTATGGTGGAAGCTGATCCTGGGGAAAGGCTGATCAATGTGATAGTTCTTAGGAAGTACTTACAGATAATCGGAGATGAGATCTACGCCTACCTCCTCTTCGGTAGTCAGGATGGATATGGTCCAGACAACTTCCGACCAGTTACCAGAGAAGCTGGACAATGGACACTTGGAGGTTATCCAGAAGACGCCGGAGATTACGGAACCTATGTGGTAGACGTGATATTGCCAGAAGGAATAGATCAAAGAGAAGCTCTTTCTTCCTACGATGCAGAAAAGCAGCAATTTCCCACAGTTTACCCCGTAAAGATACGACTGAAGTAATTCACTAAAAATATTGAACAAAGGGGCGGACTGTCCGCCCCTTTTAAATCTTATCGAATCCGCTCCAGTAAATTCTTGGACTCCAAAAATTCTACGTAGCGTTTCAGGTTCTCCATGCTCACTCCTTCGCCAAACTGTCTCGTGTAGATTTTGTGGACTGCTTGTAGTCCCAAACCTCGATCCAGGAGATTCAGAATCTCCTCATTGTTCGAAGTGAAAGTGGAGCGGGGGAAGAGCTTTTCCATCTCTTGCCTTTCCTCAAAAGTGGTCAGCTTCTGAAGCTTGTTTCCCAGAGGTCCCTTGAAAGTCTTTCTGTAGTACTCGTCCTCCACCTCTGTGTCTTCACTGCGGAGCTTCATCATCACGCTTTCAACCATGCCTTTTATGTGAGGTGGAAAGTCCAGTATCTTGCTCATCTCTTCGTATTCCTGCTTCATTTTGTCTGCTATGAAACACTTCACGGCCGGATGTTCTTCGGTTTCCATCACCGTGAGAAACTCCGTGAGATCTTTCATGTAGCTTGAGAGAATGCGCCGAAGTGCGATCGACTTTGGCTTCATCTCTCTGTCCACGGAGGTGGTCCAAAGAATCGTGTCCACTACTGAATTGACAGTCCACCCCAACTCCGATGGATCTACCATCTGCGACGTGTCGAAGTTGGTGTGGTAGTAAGTATCAGGCCAGTGACCCAGAAAAGGACATCCTACACCGAAACTTTCAAGCACGTAGTGGTCCGAGCCTCCAGAGTAGGGCATCACTTCAAAACGCCGTCCCATAGGGATTCTCATGGTCAGCGCTGCGTGCACGAAATGATCTGCGAATCCGTTGGTCGACCAAGGAGACTTGACCAAGAGAAATTTGGCATGTGTCTTCTCCTGATCTTCCCCCACCATGTCCAGGTTTATACCGTACCAGAACTCGTGGTTGTTCAAAAAGTACGGCACCGAACCCAGCATCTCTGGAACCCACAGAAAAACCACACTCCGCTGGAGTTCGAACGCATTCTCTTTGAGTATTCTGGCCACTTCCAGAACTGCGGCCGAACCAGAGGCGTTGTCGTTGGCTCCCGGGGACGGATGACATAGATGCGCCATGACAACCACAGGAAGCTTTTCAGGGTTCTTACCCTTGAAGCGCGCCTCCAGTACCTTCATTGTTCCCCCAGTTTCCACTTCTACGCGGGCGTGTACAACCACTTTAGATCGTTCGACCGTCTTCTTCAATCGCGTGTAAAGAGCGTAGGGGATGGAGAAACCGATCGCACCTTTCTCGAAATGCTCACGATCTCTGTAGAGCCCGACGTAGTTCACTATGTGAGGTTGGTGTTTACCAGTGCGCTCTATCTGTTCATCTTCGTTCCTTAAAAAGTGATTCAAGAGCCCTTTGGCACCGTAACGTTCCACCGCCAGATCGAACACCTTTCTGGGATCGCCGTTGGAGAGTACCAACTTTCCCTTCACATCCTTGCCCTCGTAATTCGTCGGGTCTTCCCCTTTTCCTACATCCACGACTTCGAACTTGCCTTCGCAGGAAGCGCTTCCCAGAATAACCACTAACGGCGTGTAACCGGTGCTCAACAAAAATTCCTGCTCTGGTTCTTCCATTACCAGTTCCCCATGGAGTACGTTCCATCCCAGCGGATGTATCCAGGTCTCCGTAGTCGTGATACCGTCTGCTGGGTACTCTATAACCCTCACATCCTCTTCGGAATATCCCGACAGAAGCAATTGCTCTTTGAGATACTCCACTGCCCCGTCGAATCCCACACTTCCAGGGATTCTGTGAAAACCTGTCAACTTGAACACCGTTCCCCATGCCCTGTAGCCATTGTTCCAGAGTTTCAACCTTCACTCCCCCTACTCACGAACCACCCAAAGTAAGTCTTTTAAAAGAAGTAATTTGATTCTTTCAGAAACTTTGTGAGTTTTGGCAGTGGGAGGGGCTTGACTTTTAATTTTTCGGCAACCTCCACTCGATATTCAATCTCGTTACCCAGATAACAAAACAGTGGTATCTGATAATAATTTGACAATCGCCGATTCGCTTTGAACATCCTCAATAGTACAAGGCAATTGGCATCGAGGTTACTCGGGATTGTCGAAAAGAATTACGTCCGGTTGAGATGCTATCGCTCAGGCCACTCCAACGCGCTGTTGTTGACTGTCTCCTACTTGTTAGTATTCATAAATCCGGTCGTTCCGACCTTTTTCAATATGGAGAGTACCTCCTCACAGATGGAGCAGTTACTGCAAGCCACTATTCTTCCGGAAGACAACGTAAAGGAATCTCCTTCCACATCTACTACAACTCCACCAGCTTCTTTTAGTATTATAGCACCCGCTGCTAGATCCCAGGGATACAGTCCCACTTCCCAATACACATCGATGAATCCAGCGGCCACGTAACACGTTTCCAAAGCAGCCGAGCCCATTATTCTGACTTCCTGCACCTTCGACTGCATCAACAAAAGAGTTTCCTCGGTCCATTGGATAAACCTCTTATCGTAAGGCCAACCCGTCACAGCGATAGCGTTGGGGAGTTGAATGTCGCTCGAAAGATTCAGTTTTTCACCGTTAAAGTAGGCTCCTCCGCCTCTAACAGCATAGAAAGTTTCATTGAGAGCGGGTGCGTGAACCACCCCCGCGATGGGTTCTCTTCCTTCCATCAAAGCTATGGAAACACTGAAATAGGGGATTCCGTGAAAGAAGTTCAACGTTCCATCCAAAGGATCCACCAAAAAATATGAACCTTCTTCGTGCTCTCGTTTCCCCTCTTCTCCGATCACAGGCGTATCAGGGTGGAGACGAGCGAGTTCTTCAGTGATCTTTTCTTGCGCGGCGAGATCTGCTTCTGTTACCAGGTCGGATTTCCCAGACTTTTCCTTGTGTGGTATCCTTTCCCGTCTGAAATACTTGAGCAAAGTCTCCCCAGCACTTTTAGCAACGAGGATGAGACCTTCAATTTTCAATTACATTCCCTCCTGCGGACTGCGATAAACCACCCTGAAAGCGACAACGACGAACAGCATCACCACACTCAAAAGTACATAAGAAGTGGCTGCCGCCTCAGCGAGATTCAACCCCATGAATGTTTTTCTATAGATGAAGTAGCTCAAGACTTCTGTGCTTATACCAGGACCTCCCCGAGTGAGAACGTAGATCAGGTCGTACGTTCTGAATGCGAAGATCGTTCTGATTATTATAGCAGCCATCATTACAGGACGCATGAGCGGAATTGTTATATAGAAGAGCTTCTGCATCTCGTTGGCGCCGTCTATTGTTGCGGCCTCGTAAGGTTCCTTAGGAAGAGAAACCAACCCGGCGAGAAGTAGGAGTATCATGAAAGATATCTGCTGCCATATGTCAACCATCAAGACACTCCAAAAAGCCATGGTGGAATTGGCAAGCCAGTTTACAGGTCCTATGCCCAGCAACCCGAGAAAGTAATTGAGCACTCCAAGATCAGGGTGCAAGAGCATTTTCCAGATTAACCCCACCGCCACAGGACTCATCACCATAGGTAGGGTAAGAATCGTGTAGTAAACGCGTTTGAAACTGACCACTCTATCCAACATCAAAGCTACGAGAAAACCCAATGCAAACTCTAAGGAAACCACAAGTATCACGAATTTGACCGTGACCCAAAGAGAGTTCCAAAAATAAGGATCGGTGAGAGCGTTTTTGTAGTTTTCAAACCCAAGAAAAACACTGAAAGTTGGATTCACAAACGTATATCCATAAAAACTCACAATGAGTGAAAAAAGAAGCGGCGCGGCGACAACGCTGATCATCACCGCCAAAGATGGCGCCACAAAGGCCCAACCAGCCAAGCGTTCGGATTGCTTGATACTAC
>QNAP01000088.1 GCA_003641795.1 Thermotogae bacterium
GCCGAAGCGAGCACTCAAACAAACGGGCACCGAGCTACACGGATGTAGCGAGCATGAAGCTGAAACAGGATGTTGAATCTTCATGAAAGTGCCCGTTTGTGAGCGCGAGCGAGGGAGAAAGCGAAGCACAACAAGCATTCTGCTATGTGAAATCCCCTATCTCTTCGCGTGGGTCGTTTTGTGGATGCGAACGAGGAAAAAAGCGAGTGCAAGCTGTGTGAGCGTGGGGGATTCATCACTTTCGCCCGTTGGTGAGTGTGAGCGAGGAAAAAGCGAAGCACAACAAATATTCTGCAATGTGAAATCTTCTTTATACAACCTCTGTGTTTTGTTCAATGTCATGAATACTCGCCCTCTCAGAAAGATCGCTGATATTGCTGGTTGTTACTAATTTTTGAGACACCCTATGTTCAATATACAGCTTGCACAAAACAGAAATCTTGTACGTTCGGATCAAACGATTTTTTAGCCATCGTACTGGCTGCTCTAACGTAGTAGGTACGCTTCCACAATCTTTCGCATGTAGTCTCCTGGTCGCACTTTGATTTTGAGAGCGTCTTTCTGTTAGAATTTGGTACGTTGGAGGTGTTCAGTCGTTGAAAGTAGCTCTCGCCATGAGTGGTGGCGTGGACAGCTCGGTAACGCTTCATCTTTTGCTAAAACGTGGTTACGAAGTCGTGGGTGTCCACATGAAAACCTTTTCGGACGAGTACTTCAGTTTCGAATCGCGCGTTAAGAAGAAAGTATGCTGTGGTCCCTCGGACACTCGAGACGCTCACAAGATAGCGACAGATGCAGGTGTGCCTTTCATCATCGTGCAGCTCGGTGATGTTTTCTCAGAGGAAGTGGTGGAGCGATTCCTTACGATGTACCGTGAGGGCTACACCCCGAATCCATGTGTTTTCTGCAACCGTTACGTGAAGGTGGGGAAGTTGATGGACTATGCGCTCGAGAAGCTGGGATGCGAAAAGTTTGCTACCGGACACTATGCACGGGTAGAGTATGTAGAGGATTTCAAACGTTGGCTGATCAGGAGAGCCACCGACATTGAGAAGGATCAAAGTTACTTTCTCTCCTTGCTCAAACCTGGTAGACTTCCCCACCTTCTTCTACCGCTTGGTGGGTGGGAAAAAGGTGAGATACGTAAAAAAGCGGCAGAACTCAAACTCCACGTCTTCGATAAAATGGAGAGTCAAGAGATCTGCTTCATTCCAGGAGACGACGTGGGAACTTATCTTAGAGAAAAATTAGGCACTCTACCTGGCGAGATCAAGACGCTGGATGGCAAAACCGTAGGCTACCATGAGGGGTACTACCTCTACACCGTGGGGCAAAGAAAAGGGTTGGGTATGCAACTGGGAAGGCGGGTTTACGTCCACCACGTAGATGCCGCGACCAACACGGTTTACGTAGCGGAGAAAGATAAGATTCTGGCCCGATTCGTAAAGGCTGGCAAACCAAACTATTTCTTGCCACCTGGACTCCTCAACGATTTAGCAGTGGAAGAGGAGGTTAATTGCAAGATTCGGAGCAAATCACCGCTGTTGCCGGTTGGTTCGTTGAAATGTTTTGAAGAAGGAGTAGAACTGGAGCTCCGAGAGCCGGGATTTGCAGTAACGCCAGGTCAGATCTTAGCGGTTTACTGGAAGGACTACTTGGTGCTTGGAGCCATCATCGAAGAATGGGAGGCGCAATGAAGATGTTCAAAGAGAGGCTGAGATCGGCCGTTTTTGTCATCGCCCTCGTGAATCTCTTGTTCTTTTTACTCGAACTCGTGGGGGGATTCAGCTCTTCCACACTTTTGAGACTAGGAGCACAGTATGGTCCCTTAGTAGATCGCGGCCAGTACAACCGCCTGATAACGGCAATGTTTTTACACGGAGGGGTACTTCATCTCTTTTTCAACATGTACGCCCTAGTTTATCTTGGGACGATTATAGAGAGAGTTTACTCGACACCCAAATTCGTGGTGGCCTACTTCCTCAGCGGTGTGGTGGGGAACATCGCCACGCAGATCTTCTACCACGACACCATATCTATTGGGGCCAGTGGGGCGATATTTGGTCTTGTGGGGATGCTCTTTTCAGCCGGAAGAAGGTCGGATATACCTTACTACGTTCGCCCCATCACTGGAGCAGCACTGCTGCCCATTATCGTTTTCAATCTCTTCTTGGGTTTTGCAGCGGGAAACATCAACAATGCTGCGCATATAGGTGGTCTGTTGACGGGGATAGTCCTTGGGCTGAAGATCTCTCCCAGATATACTTGGCGAAGCTGGCGAGTGTGGAATTTTTTGATGATCGTAGTGATAGCCGTGGCTTTCCTTTCGTTCTTCTTCTTGTTTCTTCAACCATCTATCGATCCGAGAGCGGTGATCGAATTCCACAACTCCTTCACTTCCATTCTCAACGACCTGAATCAAGGAAGGCTTGTCTCTTTGTCAGATGTGTTGGCAATAAAACCGGTGGACAAGGATTCGGAGAAATTGAAATCGATGTTGCTCTCTCATATGGAAGAAGGAAGTCCAAGTTTGGTCGAGGTTGTGAGCGCCTTTTTGAAATGGAGGGAACGTATACTCAGAGACTACGAGGGACTCATCTTTGAGAGGTGAGTGAAACGGAAAGAATCAAAGGCACATACGTGCTTGTGCTGAAGATTGAAAGTGACACTATCGTGAAGACGAAGGGTCGCAGCTTTTCCATAGAAAAAGGTTATTACGCTTATGTGGGGTCGGCCATGAACGGTCTTTTCCAACGCATACAACGCCATCTGAAGCGGGAGAAAAGGAAACATTGGCACATCGATTTTTTACTTGATACGGCAAAGGTCATAGCAGTGACCATTCTACCGTTGGAACACCCTCTTGAAAAAAGGATCGCGCGTGTTCTCGCCACAACATTCTTCAGTGTTAAGGGCTTTGGTGCCAGCGATTCCAAGTCGAGTTCCCACCTCTTCAGAATCGCTAAAGAAGATCTCGGAAAATTGATGGAACTCGTCTTCAAATGTCAGGAGAAACTGGTTTGAAAGGGTTCAGAAAGAACTTGATGTCGAGCTGGTTCTTCGAGTTCTTCGGGTATGGATCCATAGCGGTGGCTTCATACCTGGCATTGTACTTTGAGCGTGTTGGTTATACCCGATTCGAAATAGGTGTTCTCATGGCTTCTTCGCCGCTCGCTGTGATTCTGTCAGCACCATTGCTTGGACGCTTAGCAGATTTTGTGTCTTCGAGGTCAAACCTTCTCTTTCTAATGGGCATTCTCGCTGCGGGGTTCTCTTGGATGCTCTGTGCCAACTTCGGTTTTACCCTCGATTTTTTGATCGCCTTCGCCATGTTCTCTTTCATCATGTCGTCCATACCTATTGGTGAATCAGCGATGTTGAGCAGTCCGTTGATAGGAGAGCACCGTTTCAACAAAGTGCGTCTAATGGGGACCGTTGGCTTCGCCATGATTTCCCTGCTCACGGGATACCTGGTTACCCATGGATTTATCCTTCTCTTCTTCCTCCTCTCGTTGAACGCCGTGGTGATGGCCTTGGCAGGGTGGAGATTGCCAAATGCTCGAAGCGAGAAGATCGTTGTTGAAGAATCTTTTATCCGAACGATGCTGAAGAACTGGAATCTTCGTTCTTTCTTTGTGCTCTCCTTCTTTCAGATGATGACAATGGGCTACCATTTTTCCTTCTTTCCGATCTACGCCAACCATGTCTTCCACGATGAACGCGTTCTGGGCTATCTAATACTTATACAAACGTTAGCCGAGATCCCAGTACTTCTCACATTGCCTTTGCTTCGAAGGCGTTTCCCCATGCGTGTACTCGGAATCATGATCTCGCTCGGATTTTCAACAAGATGGTTTTTGACCAGCTTCTTCTTCCAAGGAATAGCGGCGTTCTTCATACAACTTCTCCACGGACTTGGGGTGGTTCCACTGGCCTTTCTTTCCATGATGGAGATCAACCGGACCATTCCAGTGCAAATGGCCTCTCGCTCCCAAACATTCTACTGGTCCGTTTTGAATTCCGGACAGATAATAGGATCCGTAGTTGGAGGCGCCGTGGTTCAGAACACTTCTTTGCGGACGGGATACCTTTTGGCTACGCTTATTTCAACGAGTGCGCTGATCATGTTCATCGGATTGTGTCGTGGAAAGGATAAAGAAAAGCGGGTCAACTGACCCGCCTCTCTACTTTGTCCTATAAAGCCTGTCGCCCGCGTCTCCCAACCCTGGGATTATGTATCCGTGATCGTTGAGGTGTGAATCCAAGGACGCGGTGTAAATGTGAACGTCCGCGTGGCGCTGCTCTAAAAACTCCACTCCTTCGGGTGCCGCGATGAGTGATATCACGTATAAGCTTTTGGCATTCCACTTTTTCACGATGTCCGCCGCCAAGCTTGCGGAATGTCCAGTAGCCAGCATGGGATCGAGGATAAAAACATAGTGGTCGTTCAAGTTGGGCAGTTTGCTATAGTATCGAATGGCTTCGAGGCTTTCAGGATCCCTGTAGATACCTACGTGTCCAACCGATGCGTTGGGCAAAAGCTGAAGCATTGCGTCTACCATTCCCAGCCCCGCGCGGAGAATTGGAACGATGGTGACCTTCTTGTCCTCGATCATCTCACCTCTGGCTTTTCCCAGTGGAGTGGAGACTTCGACCTCATAGGTTTGAATACAGCGCGTTGCTTCGTAGCCTAACAGAAACGTGATCTCTCTGAGAAGTTCCCTGAATTCCTTTGGACCGGTCGAGAGATCTCTCATGATGGTTAGTTTGTGTTTCACCAATGGATGATCCACCACGGTCAGCGTTTCACTCATTCTTTTCCCCCTTTGCATGTGCTTTGAAAAAATCTTTCATTGACAACGAGAGCACCAGTACAATGATACCAGTCCCCAATATCCAAAGCACGACATGACCGGGGCTCATTTTCTCACCTCTTCCTTTTAAACCTCCATTCGACTACTGGCTCATGATATTTCCATTTTGAACTTCTACCGGTTCCCTGTCTTCCAAGTCTTCTCATCTGCGCGATCTTTCCACGTCCTTGAGTTATAGCCGCTATGACTGCTCCGATCACCGCCACAGCTTCTGTGTCCTCTGAAGGTGCAACGACGGAGGATGTGATATGCGGTTCGACGCTTTCCGTTACAAGTTCCGGAGTCGGTGCCACGACTTTCTTTCGCGAGAAGAGCACGCCTATCAGTACGAAAAAGAGATAGAGTATCCCTAAAACAGTGAAAACGATGCCCAAACCAAGAACGGTTAAACTCCAAACCATTTTTTCACCTCACAGAGGAATGTTCCCATGCTTTTTCTTTGGCCGCGCTTCCACCTTCGATTCCGTGGCTTCCAAGGCACGTGCTATCCATTCGCGTGTTTGCGTCGGTTCTATTACGTCATTGATGTAGCCCCTCTCCGCGGCCATATATGGGTTGGCGAACTTATCCTTATACTCTTCTATTCGTTGCTTTCTCACTTCTTCTGGATTCTCGGCACTATTTATTTCCTTTCTGAAGATGATGTTCACGGCACCTTCCGGTCCCATAACAGCGATCTCGGCTGTGGGCCAAGCCGCCACAAAGTCCGCACCCAAATGCTGACTTCCCATAGCGATGTAGGCTCCTCCATAGGCTTTCCGTAATATCACGGTGATCTTTGGTACCGTGGCCTCGCTGTAAGCGTAGAGAAGCTTTGCGCCGTGACGGATGATACCTCCGTGCTCTTGGGCCACACCTGGGAGAAACCCGGGCGTGTCAACGAATGTGAGAATGGGAATGTTGAAGGCATCGAGAAAGCGAATGAACCTCGCAGCTTTGTCTGAGGAGTTGATGTCCAACGATCCGGCATAAACTTTCGGTTGGTTGGCCACGATGCCGACGACGCGACCCGTGATCCTTGCAAAGCCCACAACGATGTTTGTGGCAAAGTACGGATGGACTTCGAAGAAGTCACCGTCGTCTACGGTCTTCGTTATCACATCACGAACGTCATAGCCTTTTCGAGGATCCACGGGCACGATATCGTCTATCGAAGGATCCATACTCAAGTCGAACTCCCCTTCGATCCTTGGAGGTTCTTCCATGTTGTTTTGTGGTATGAAGCTCAACAATCTGCGGACGAGTTTCATAGCCTCTTGATCGTTGGGTGCTACGAATTGTGAAACCCCGCTGGTGCTGTTGTGAATCATGGCTCCACCCAGTTCTTCTTGAGAAATTTCTTCTCCCGTTACTGCCTTTATAACGTTGGGGCCGGTTATGAACATTCTCGCCACTTTATCCACCATGATCACGAAGTCTGTGATGGCGGGTGAGTAGACCGCACCTCCGGCACAAGGCCCATCGATCACGGTGATCTGCGGTACCACACCCGAAGCGAGGGTATTGCGGTAGAAGATCCCGCCGTATCCATACAGCGAGTCGACGCCCTCTTGGATACGTGCTCCACCTGAGTCGTTTATTCCTATCAGCGGAATACCGAGCTTCATGGCAAGATCTTGTACGAACATGATCTTCTTCGCGTGCATCTCTCCCAACGATCCGCCCTGAACGGTGAAATCCTGGGCAAAAACGGCCACTTGCCTTCCGTTTATTGTGCCCAGTCCCGTCACGACACCGTCAGCGGGAAGATCTGTCTTATCCAGTCCAAAGAAAATGGAGCGGTGTTTCACGAACTTGTTGACTTCCACAAAGCTGCCAGGATCGAGCAGGATGTCCAAGCGTTCTCGTGCTGTCAATTTACCAGCGCTATGTTGTTTCTCTATTCTTTTCTCTCCTCCACCTTTCTCGATGTGTGCGACCTTCTCTCTTAATTTTTCGGTCTTTGCTTTCATGTCTTCCATAGTTATCCCTCCTCCACGGTTTTGGGTTGCTCCACAAGTTCCACCAAAACCCCGTTTACATCCTTTGGATGAAGAAAAACCACTCTCTTACCGCCAGCGCCAATTGAAGGCTTACCAATAATCCGGATTCCTTTTTCAACGACCCGTTTTAAGATCCTGTCCAGATCTGTTACCGAAAAAGCGATATGATGGATACCCTCGCCTCGCTTCTTCAGAAACGTACTGACGGCCTCTTCGCCTTCCATGGGTTCAAGGAGTTCGATCCGTGTCTCGTCTATTGGTATCATCGCAATTTTGAGTTTCCGTTCTTCAAGTATCTCTGTTTCGATTTGATGCAATTCCAGAATATCTTTGTAAAACGCCGTTGCATTTTCTAAGTTACGAACAGCGATTCCGATATGATCGATTTGAACATTTTCCATACAC
>QNAP01000089.1 GCA_003641795.1 Thermotogae bacterium
AGAAAATGCTTAGACGAGTTCTGTTGGCGGTTTTCCTGCTTTGTGCGCTCACCGGAGGACTGCTTGCGGAGGAGGGCCCGTGGGCGATCCACCTGTCCTGGCAGCACGATCCGGCTACCACCATGACCATCATGTGGCGCACCGAACCAGAGATAAAAGACAGCATCGTGCAGTACGGCCTCACCCCGGAATACGGCAACGAGGCCAGCGGCGACTACATTAGCTATACGGCCTTGCACAAGGAAATCGTGTGGCACGTCGTCGAGCTTACTGAACTTTCCCCCAATACCACCTACCACTACCGTTGTGGCGCTCCTGGTAACTGGAGCGACGATTACACGTTTACAACCGCGCCCGCCGCGGGTAATTCGCGAACCGGCTTTAGCTTCGTCGTGTTCGGAGATACGCGGGGTGGATATTCAACCACTGGCGAAATCCTTACGGCAGCCAAGGAAAAGGGCGTTCGATTTGCCATCTTTACGGGCGATTTCACCAATGGAGCAGGGCAATACGAGTACGACCTTTGGTTCAAGGGGGCCGGAGAGAGCTTGGCCTCGGTTCCGTTCATGCCGGTCCACGGCAATCACGAGATGATGAAAAATACATACTTCGACGAGTTCGCCCTACCAGACAATGAGATGTGGTTCTCTTACGATTACGGCCCAGTTCACTTCGTGCACCTCCTTTCTCAAACGGAGGACTACGCCTTAGATCAGCGTGGTTGGCTGCTAAGAGATCTCAAGGGCACTACACAGCCGTGGAAGATAGTAGTAGCACATCATCCCGCTTATTCAGCAGGTGGTGGACATGGCTGCACCCAATACGTCCTCGACCACTGGGTTGACCTCTTCGACCGATTCCATGTCGATCTTTACTTCTGTGGACATGACCACGACTATGAGCGCACCTGGCCCATTCGGGAAGGACGAATCGACGCCCAAGGCACCGTCTATGTTGTGACCGGTGGAGCGGGTGCTCCACTGGTTGAGGCCGGGCGGGACTGGTGGACAGCGATGTCAGAGAGTGTCTATCACTACTGCATAGTGAACGTTCAGCCCTCCCAACTTCGGGTGACCGTCTACAGTTTGGACGGAACCGTACTTGATGCCTTCACCCTGAAGAAGTGAGGGGGAAAGGAGGTGATCTGAGGGGAGGAACTCTAAGGTAGCCAGGGATATTAACTGCCTGGGAAAAGGAGGGGAGGATGAAGCGAGCTTTGTTGCTTGCGATCTTGGCAGGTGTGGTCCTGGGGGTAGCTTCCTTGGCAGCGGAGCCGTGGGTTGAAGGTCCGGCCCTCAACGTGGCACGCTATAAGTGCCGCGCACTCGTCCTGGATGGCAAGATCTATGTCATCGGCGGGCGCGACCCCGATAAGAACGTGGCTCCCGTCGAGGTGTTCGATCCTGCAGTGGGTCAGTGGAAGATCGTCGGCCCCTCACCCGAAAACGCGTATGAGATGCCCTGCGTGGCGAGCTTCGAGGGGAAGCTCTACGCATTGGGTGGGCGTACATCAGAGAAGGTACGCACCAAAGTGGGCTATGTCCTCGATCTCGCGGGTGAAGGATCTGAGTGGACCCGGCTTCCCGGCACCGCCACCTTCGGGCATGGGGACGCGGGGTATGGGGTCATCGGAACCAAGATTTACCTTGTATCCGGAGAAGACGATTCTTTGCCCAACGAGGGTTGGGATTATGTTAAGGCCGTGGATGTGTTCGACATGTCCACCCATAACTGGTCTTCGGCGGCTCCCATCCCTTTTGGCCGGGAGGATTTCGATGCCATTGCTGTTGGTAACAAGATCTTCGTCTTTGGCGGCCAGGGAGGGGCAGAGGGCGCTCCCGTGACCTGGCTTGATATCTACGATGCGGAGACGGACTCTTGGGAGCACTTTGAGGAAGGCCTTCCCATCCCCTGGGAGCAGCCCAGGGTAGCGGCGATCGGCGACCAGATCTACCTTATGACAGGGAAAGGGGACGCGGCCTTCTTTGCCTACCGCATTGACACAAACACGATGACTTGGACGGAGATCACCCCACCCCCGGTCCCGATCTTTGAGTGCGCGCTGATCGCCCTGAATGGGAAGATTTACGTGATAGGCGGTCAGGACTTTGAGGGAAGCGTACTTAACACCGTGCTCATCTACGATCCGAGCCTTGAAGAGTAAAGGAGGTGTAGGGATGAAGCGTGGAATCTTGGCAGCGTTGGCGGTTCTCACTCTTGGGTTGGTTTTGGTTGCCCAGGAGCTGACCCCGGCCCAGGAGGCATGGCTCAAGGCGGCCCAGCTAGGGCCGTATCAGCCTGCTCAGGAGGACTGGGACGCGATCTACCAGGCAGCGGTGCAGGAAGGAAAGGTGGTCCTGTACTCACTTTCGTCTCGGTACCCAGACATGGTGGAGGCTTTTAAGGCGGCCTTCCCGGGGATCGAGGTCGAAGCGTACGACATGACTGGAAATGAGCAGATCGAAAAGCTCACCCGGGAGCAGGCCGCCGGGATCTACAACGTGGATGTGCTCTTTCTCTCTAACGAAACTACGGTCACGATGGAGCTCTTACCCCAGCATCTGGTGTGGAACTACGTACCTGATACGCTCTTTGGGGAGGACCTGGAGCACTTCGTGGCCACTCGGGATGTGATTGCTGAACAATTCTTGATTCCCTTGGTTCACAGCTTTGAGTCCAAGGTGGTGTTCTACAACTTTGAGGCCTATCCCACTTGCCCGCTCCAGTCCCTTTGGGACCTGACCTTGCCGGAGTGGAAGGGCAGGGTTCAGATGAAGGATCCTATGCTCACCGAAGAGAACATGAACTTTCTTCAGATGGTGGTCATGCACGCAGACGAGATGGCGGCAGCTTACGAAGCTGAGTTTGGCCAACCCCTGAAGCTGAGTCCAGGTATACCGAATGCCGGCTATGAATGGATCAAGCGGCTCATCGAGAACGACATCGTCTTAACGACATCGGATGGGGACGCTGCGAAGGCATGTGGGGCTCCAGGGCAGGAGCGTCCACCGGTAACTTGCAGCGTAGCGTCGTCTAAGCTTCGTTACAACGACTCCAAGGGAACCAAGCTTGCCATTTGCTGGGATATCCTTCCGGTTACTGGTCTCACCAAGCGGAATTTCCTCCTGATTGCTAACCAGGCTCCGCATCCCAATGCGGCTAAGCTTCTCATTCGATTTATGTTAGGAGACTCAAACGGTGGTGCTGGTTTTGCCCCTTGGAACGTTCCCGGTGGGTGGAGCCCGCGCACGGATGTAACGCCAAAGGCAGCCACTCTGGATCAAGTACTCACCAAGACGTGGCTTATCGACACGAACTGGGTCTACGAACACGGACTGGAGGTGCAGGACTTCTGGCTCTCCCAACAGTAGAGTAGGTGCGGCCGGGGGCCGCTAGGAAGTTCCGCGGCCCCCGATGCTTTGTCTTCGAGGGAGACATGAACTCTTCCAGGGCGTTTCAAAGGCTGCGTCGTCTGTTGCGTCGTCCCGAAAGGGCATGGGGGCTTGCGCTCATCGTGGGCCTCATCGTATTCGTGGTCATCCCAGTCGCCTACATGGCCCTACACTCCTTTATGTTCGATTCCTTGGGGCCTCGTTATGTGCGGGGAGCACAGCCCGGCGACTGGACCCTGTTTTATTGGACTCGCGTGCTTACAGGAAGTCTCTCCCGGGCCATATTCTGGGAGCCGTTCTCCCACAGCCTGATCATCGCCATCCTGATGAGCGCCATCGCCATCCCATTGGGCTCCCTCTTTGCTTGGCTGGTCGTAAGAACGGACATCCCTCTAAAAGGCCTTTTCAACTCTGTGCTCATCATCCCCTACATCGTTCCCTCGTGGACTATTGGGTTAGCTTGGCTGACTGTGTTTAAGGCCGAGCGGTTTGGCGGCCAACCAGGGCTCTTTCACTCCCTGTTTGGAGTTGATCCACCTGCATGGGTTGGATACGGGCTTTTGCCCATCGTGATCTCCCTGGGTGCACATTACGTGCCCTATAGCTTCATCCTCCTGCGAGGGGCACTGGCTTCGGTGGATGCCCGGCTGGAGGAAAGCGCCGAGATTCTGGGGGCGAAGAGGATGGAGATCCTGCGAAAAATCACGTTCCCACTCGTCCTGCCGGCATTAGGGTCTGCGTTTGTCCTCACGTTTGGAAAGGGGCTAGGGGAGTTCGCTTGCCAGGCTTTCTTGGGGCTTCCCATCCGCTATTACACCCTTTCTACCCGGGTTTATTCGGCCTTTGAACATCGTCAGCATGGTCAAGGTTATGTACTGACCATGATCCTCATCTTGATGACTACCCTAACCGTGCTTGCCAACCAAAAGCTCATCGGGGCTAGGAAGAAGTTCACCACCATCAGCGGCAAGGGGGCAAGGCACAAGCCGGTAAAATTGGGGGCATGGCGGATTCCGGCGACAGGACTGCTGCTTGCGTTCGTGCTGGCCTTTGTTGTTGCCCCCATTGGCCTTATAGCCTGGGAGACCTTCATGCGGTACGAAGGCCAGTATAGCCTCTCCAATTTCACCTTACATTATTGGGTGGGGAGAGGTGATCCCATGCTCGCCGACGGCCAACCTGGGATCTTCCGGAGCTCGTTCATCCTGGGAGCAATTAAAAACTCGGTGCTCCTGGCTGGAGCTACTGCCCTCGCAAGTGGAGTTATCGGGATCCTTCTGGGGTACGCAGTGGTCAGGGCTAGGGGGACATGGCTCTCCAGAACGATAGAGTTTCTCTCCTTCACTCCCTACATGATCCCTGGGATTGCCTTCGGCGGGATCTACCTTAGTATCTTCGCGAGGAAGTGGGGCCCGCTTCCGGCCCTTTACGGTACGTTCGCCTTGCTTGCAATAACCTGCGTGGCCAAGTACCTTCCTTATTCCTCCAGTTCAGGGATCTCTGCCATGCATCAGATCGACCCCACGCTGGAAGAAGCTGCGGAGATCCATGGGGAAGGTTGGTTAGGACGCTTTCGCAAAGTTATCCTACCTTTAGCCAAGGGTGGTTTCCTGTCAGCTTTTCTCCTGACCTTCATTACCACCATGCGCGTACTGGACCTCATAGTACTTCTGGTAACGCCTCAAACCCGGACGATGACCTCGATTATCTTCCGGTATCAGCAGCAGGGTTATACCCAGCACGCCTATGGGATCATGCTTCTCATCGTGGGGATTACGTTGGCAGGGCATTACTTGGTCAGAAGGCTGGGCGGGAGGATCCAGTTCTAGGAGGGGACGATGCCGGACATACGCATAGACAACCTGACCAAGAGGTTCGGCGAGGTTACAGCCGTGAACCGTTTGGCACTTGACATAGCTCACGGGGAGTTTGTCACCTTGCTTGGTCCGTCCGGCTGCGGTAAGACCACGACCCTTCGCTGCCTGGCTGGGCTGGAGGAGCCGAACGAGGGAGAACTGTGGTTCGGTGACAGATGTGTGTTCTCTGACAGGAAGGGCGTATTCATCTCACCCGGTGCCCGCGGAATTGGCCTGGTATTTCAAAACTACGCCCTCTGGCCTCACATGACGGTGTTTTACAACGTGGCCTTTGGCTTGCGCAAGAAAGGCCTGCCTAAGGCAGAAATCCGCCGCCGGGTCACAGAGATCTTGGAGCTTTTGGGGCTTCAGGGCTATGAGGACCGTTACCCAAGCGAGCTCTCCGGGGGGCAGCAACAGAGGGTGGCCCTGGCTAGGATGATCGTCACCGAGCCACAGATTCTTCTTTTCGATGAACCCCTGTCGAATCTCGATGCCAAGCTGCGCATGACCCTTAGGGCGGAGCTAAAACATCTTCACAGCCAGATCGGCGCCACTACTGTGTACGTAACCCATGATCAAGTGGAAGCCCTCACCCTCTCCACTAGGATCGCGGTGATGAACCAAGGGGTGCTGCAGCAGGTGGGGACCCCCGCGGAGGTTTATCACCACCCGGAGAACCTTTTCGTAGCCGAGTTCATGGGCAACCCCTCGGCAAATTTGATCCCTGCGACTGTGACAGAGGAGGGCCCCCCACCCAAGGTCATGTTAAAGCCGTACCCGAAGATGCCCATAGCCTTACAGGCTCGGGCAACCTTGCCGCAAGGGAAAGAGGTAATTGTAAATGTGAGGCCAGAGGACGTGGAAATCAAGGCCATACCCACAAGTGAAGCTATCCCTGCTGTCCTCACCGCGACCTTGCCCACCGGTTCAGAGTGCGTTAGCTACCTCAAGACAAAAGGGGAAGCACTTGAGATCGTCACGAAGGGGCCGGAAGAGATGCACCGCCCTCTTAGGCCTGGCCAAGAGGTGTGGCTCGTACTCAAGAGGGGCAATGTCTTTGATGAAGAAACGGGAAAGCGTCTACTTTCTTTCGGTTTCGCGGATGGGGGGACAAATTGACCCTCCGACTGGGGATAGCGCCCAGCCGCTCGTTTGGAGGTGGCTGGTGGGATGTGTTTGAGACTTGTGTTCAGTTAGGGTTCTCCGCAATCGAGTTCAAGCACGAGCTTCCCTTTATCCTTCCCGAGCGCTTTTCCCGAGGGATGGTGAGACAATTAGCAGAAGTCCGGCTTGAACATGGCCTTGTGTACGCTGTTCACGGGCCATACGTGAACATCGGCTCCCCCCTCCCCTACCGCTGGCGGGCGGCGGTGGACGAGCACCTCCGGGCCTTGGAGGTAGCGCAGGAAATTGGGGCGGAAACCTACACGATCCACCCCGGTTTCATGGAGTCCAAGTACGCCACACCTGAGCTCCTTGCCCGGGGAAGGGAGCTCACCGCCCGGGCCTTGAGGGCACTGCTTTCGAGGGTGGAGAGGATCACCTTGTGTTTGGAGAACCAAAACCCGATGGAAGGGGGCAAGGCCAAATGCGCGGCCTGCCCAAACGAGCTCAAAGAGATATTGGCAGCCGCAGGCGAAGGGGTCAAGCTCACTTGGGATGTGGGGCACGCCAACTTGCTTCCAGGTGGGGCATTGGGTTTCGCCCGCGAGATGGGATTGGGCAAGGTAGCGGTGATCCACCTCCACGATAACCACGGGGACAAGGATACCCACAATGCTCCCGGTACCGGAACGGTTCCCTGGAAGGAGCTGCTATCGCTCCTTATAAACACCGAACGCTCTCCTATGCTCTACCTCGAACTGCGCACCGAGGAGGATCTTTCGCGCGGCCGGGAATTTCTGGAACGGCTCGCTCAGGGGATCCAGGCTAATTCGCTTCGGTAAGTCCTTCCCAGGCCCGGAGATAGGCTGCAAAGTCCCCTTGGGAGAAGAGGACCATCCGTACCTC
>QNAP01000090.1 GCA_003641795.1 Thermotogae bacterium
CTGCATGATGTCCACACCCACACGTTGCCCATCTTTTTCATATGTCATGGGAGTTATGGAAACCAGAAGCGCCCACACGAACGGACCAAAAGAGACAACCGCATAGGCTATCAGCAAAGCACATGCCACAGTTTTACCCACTTTGTGTCCTCGATTCACTCCATCTTCACCCTCTTTCAAAACCGTTCTTCGCGCATCACGCGCCGCTGTACAAGCGTCACGGAGAAGATTATGAGAAAGAGAAGCATCGCGATCGCTGATGCGTACCCCATCTTTCCATAATTGAAGGCGTTTTGATAGATGTACATCGATATGGTTATATTCTCCTGGTTTCTTATAAGAAAGTAGATTTGGTCGAAAACTTGGAGCGTTCCTATGATCCCCATGGTGACAACGAAAATGATCTGATTCCGCAACATGGGTATGGTTATCTTCCAAAACCGTACCCAGGCGTTGGCACCGTCTATCATGGAGGCTTCGATAATCGAAGTCGGAATGTCTTGGAGCCCTGCCAGGAAGGTGACCATAAAATAACCGGCGGTTGTCCAGATGTTCATGGCCATTATCGAGGGAAGGGCAGTTTTGACATTGCCCAGCCAGTCGATGGGCCCCACTCCAAGGTAGTCAAGTAAGCGATTGAGTAGGCCTGGCTTGGAATAGATAAGCATGAAGATCATAGATATAGCCGCCGCTGACGTTATCGATGGGAGGAAGAAAGAAACTTTGAAGAACTTCACGCCACGTATCCGCTGATTCGCCGCCACCGCCAAAACAATGGCCAGAAGTGTTTGTATCGGCGTGACCACAAGAGAAAAAACCGCGGCATTTTTCAAAGATATCCAAAACATTCTGTCTTTGAAGGCTTCAAAAAAATTAGCAAGTCCAACAAAGTCGGGAACATACTTGGCGAAGACGCTCGCCCCTTTTTTCATGTAATCCTTCATGAAGTCGGAAAAGACGAATGTTTTGTCCAGTCTGCGGTTTAAAAAGTCCTCTATCAGCTTCTCAGCGTTGAACTCCCTTTTGACCAGTTTCTTCTGTTCAGCATTTAAATCCACGCCCACCGCTAACTCAATGAAATCCACAGGATCGAAGAGCGAGAGCAGCTCCTCCTCCGAGGGATTTTCATCGGGAGAGACGAAGAAATAGTTCTCCAGAGCTTCCAGGGCATTAAACCGGACCCTGTATTTTTGCTGGAACAACGCATCGTAATCGGTGAAGCTGTAGTAAGCCGCCTGGAATATTGGAATAATGGTGAAAACGAGGATCGCTACGATGATGGGAGACGCGAGAAAATAACCCGCTATCGCCTCTCTTAACTTGCGCTTTTTGAACACCTAAACCACCTCAAAAAAGCCAAGGGGGGCTCTGCCCCCCTCGAAATCATCGTCATCTAACCCAAGAATCGTAATTGGCGACAATCTCTTCGATGGCTACTTCGAGACTCATCTCCCCCATCCACACCTTGGAAATTCTCGTATTGATCTCATTTTCAGCCTTGCTGAAGATACCAGATGGTGTGGGGATTCTCCACGGTATCGCGTATTCGACGCCTTTCATGAAGGGACCTTTTATGGGATCGCTGATTAGACCTTTGGCAAGAGAAATGCGCGACGGGAGTACACCGAGCTTTTCAGTGAATATCTCCATTCCCTTGGTTACCAGGTACTTCAGCGCAATGAAGGCCTCGTCCTTGTGTTCGCTGGTCTTAGGTATGGAATAGCATACGGTGTAGACCATGGTGGCTCTCTGTTTATATTTGGGTAGTTCTACAACACCAAAGTCAACGTTGGGGAAATTGTCTCGCATGAACCCCAGCATCCAGGGACCAGACATAACCATAGCAGCTTTTTCTTTTCCAAAAGCATCTCCAAGCCACCCTGCTCCAACATCCTGGGGAGCAGCCGCTACCTTGTACTTTCGATGAAGGTCGAGGTAGAAGCGAATGCCTTCCACGGAGTTGGGGTTATCCAACGCCGTAGTGAGATCATCGTTAACAACTTTTCCTTCCGCTTGGACGATGAACGGTATAACCCTGTTGAAGGCTCCATCGCGATACAGCGAGAGACCCCACACGTCGATCTGTCCGTCTCCGTCAAGATCTCTCGTGAGCTTAGAAGCGGCGTAAACCAAATCCACCCAGGTCCAGTTTTCATTGGGATATTCCAATCCCACCTCATCGAACATGCGTTTGTTGTAGAAAAGGGCCAGGGTGGAAAAATCTTTGGGCAGTCCGTAAATGCGTCCATCGTACTTGAACGCGTCGAGAAGTGATGGATAAAAGTCACTCAAGTCAAGTCCATGCTTTCTGATGAGGAGATCCAGAGGCTGGATGACGCCTTTTCTGAAGAACTCTTCTGCCCAGCTGGTGTCCAAGTAAAAGATATCTGGTGCCGTTCCTGCAGAAAGCATGGCCGTCAACTTTACTTTGTAATCTCCCGGTATGGGCTCGTAGACGAGCTTGATCTTACCCGCGTACTCTTCGTTGAACGTCTTCACAACTTCTTCCAAGGCTTGGGTTTCGCTGGGGGATGAAACCCACCCACCGAGTCGCACCACCACCTCGGGGAAGCTCATCACCACAACCAACAGCACAACTAACACCAAACTCAGTTTTCTCACAGTGAACCCTCCTCTCTCAGTATTTTTCAAGTGCGTCCGCTATCACGAACGCACTACCGGCAGCCCAGAGCTGCGGAGAGCAAGAAACGGGATAAGGCAATGGACGTGGACTTTCCAAACCAGAATAGAGTTCTGGTAGCCTGTAATCGAAGAACTTTGCCGCGTTGAGAAGTGCCCTCGCCAGTTTCTTAGCTTCTTTCACGTATCCGTAGCGCAGCAATCCTTTGATGATCAGCGAGTTATCATGAGGCCAAACGCTACCATTGTGGTAAGAAAACGGATTGTATGCCTTCATCTTGTTGCTCATGGTTCTCACACCCCAACCGCTGAACATGTCCTTTGAAAAGAGTCGTCTGACCAGCTTTTCCGCCTTTTCTTTCTCGATGATCCCCGTCAAAAGCCCGTGCGCTGGATTGGATGTCACACTGTCCACGGCATGTTTTTCGCCATCCAGCGCCAACGCAAAGTATTCCTCATCTTCGAGCCAAAAGTCTCTATTGAAACGAACTTTCAGGTTCAATGCCTGGTCTCGTAGTTTTGAGATATCCAGTCCCAAGTGAAAATGACGCTCAAAGTCGATCATGGCGTTGATAGCTCCATACAGATACGCCTGAACTTCTGCCAAAGCGATGGGACCTTTTGGAAGACTGCCGTCTTTTCTTACCACCGAGCGGCTCGAATCCTTCCATCCTTGGTTGTGGAGGGCGGATCTGGACTGGTACTCAAGGTAACCGTCTCCATCAAGATCGCCGTGCTGGTGGATCCACTGGAAGGCTTTCAGTATGTTTTCTGCATGAGCAGCAACGAACTCGTGGTCACCTGTGGCCTTCCAATACGCGTGCATGGTTAGTAAATACAAGGGTGTGGCATCGATAGTACCGTAGTACAAGGCAAAAGGGAGTTGCCCAGAGAGGTTGAGCTCCCCCGTCCTCATCTCGTGCAGAATCTTGCCGAATTCCATCTCTTTCGAAGAGTCCGATCTCCTTGCCTGGAGAAAGGAGAGAACCTTCAAGATGTTTCGCACCAATTCTGGGAAGCGATCCAAACACTGGATGGAAAAGATCAGTGAATCTCTACCAAAGATCGTAGAAAACCAAGGTGTCCCTGCTGCCGGAACGGCCCCGAACTCGGTGGAAAGAAGCAGAAGGTTAAGATCATCGACTGACTGTTTCAAGAGTCTTCTCAACTCTCCGCGGCTCTGCGTTTGCAAGGAAAGTTTTGGAAGGGAACGGCTTTGGAAGATCCTTGCAAAACTCGACCCTGTCTGGAAAGAGAGCTCTGCCGTGATTTCAAAGGCACCCTTCCAGTTTTGACGTTCTCCAAGTGTTTCTTTCAAATTCTCTGGACAATTGTGGTGTGCGTGAATTTCCAAGAAATTGGAAACACAGTCTATGCCATTGCTCGTGACTTTGATTTGTTTCAAAGTGTCTTTCGCTTCAAAGGGTACCCCGTGGAAAATGGCTTGACGTATTTCAAAGATATCGGTACATGTGTAATCGATTACACTTTCAAGCAAAAAAACAACCGGCTTATCTTTCAGGTTTCTCACATCGATCTCCACTTTCACACCGTTTGGGGATGTACGAAAGACTTTCTCTACCAACATTTCGTACTCGTCTCCGTCAAATCCCGAGAGTTCCCAGATCCGCAGATAATCGCTCCCCGCCTCCTTACTTATCTGAACTGACTGTTTATCTGGATTGACTCTTATTCTGAGCTTCTCCACTACTTTCGTGTCGAGAAGGTATACCCCCTCTTCGGGTCGAAGGGTTCCATCCATCTCTCCCATATCTGAAAAAACTGCCATAACGTTAGAACTCTTAATCACCAACAACGGTAACGCCTCCTCTGGTAGACTTCCTCAGCTTAAGTTCTACTGAGAGTGACTTGGGAACAGGCTTGTTGCCTTCGATGAGATCGATCAATAGTCTGGCTGCCCAAGTGCCTACAAGAGCGATGGGCTGCGCTACGGTTGTGAGTGGCGGACTCACAACGCTGGCAGAGGGGATGTCATCAAAACCCACTACAGAAACATCTCGTCCAACTTCGAATCCTGCTTCCTTGAGCGCTCTGATTCCGCCGATGGCCATGGTGTCGCTGGCGTAGAAGATGGCCTCCACCTTGTCCGAATGAAGAATAGCTTTGGTTATGGCATAGCCGCTCTCTTCGGTGAATTCTCCGTTGTGTATCAACGTAGGTTCACAAGCGATACGAGCTTTTTGAAGTGCCCTTGAGTAACCCTCGAACCTCTGTCTCGAAACCGCAAGATGTTGGGGTCCATTCACAAAGTGAATCTTCCTGTGTCCCAAACTGATCAGATACTCCACCGCCCTGCGAGCTCCTTCTTCGTTTTCGGTGTCCACCCACAGATACGGAAGCTTGTGATTAGGTCTCCCAATAACAACAAAGGGGAAGCCAAGCTCGGTTAAAGCGTCGATTCGCGGGTCCTCGTCGGACACATCAAGAATTACTAGCCCATCCACTATCCTTCTCATAGCGAAGGCCTTGTGCAACTGCACCGACTCGTCACCGTTCGTGGTGGTGAATATGATATGGTATCCTCGAGTTCTCGCTTCCACAGCCAGATGGTGAATGAAAAGATTGAAGTAAGGGAACGAAAAGAGGTAATCGATATCGTGAGGAACGATCAAACCGATAGAATAAACCCGCTCCACCCTCAAACTTCGCGCCACATGATGAGGCACGTATCCCAACCTTTCGACAGCCTCCAAAACCCGCCGGCGTGTCTTCGCAGTCACCTTGTTCGAGTTGTTCAAGACTCGAGAAACCGTTGCCGTTGAAACTCTTGCTTCTTTAGCTATGTCTTTGATCCTGATACGATTAGCCTTTGACAAGGTTTATCGCCACCTATAGTTTTGATGTAATCGATTACATTACACAAAACATTCTATCGTGTTTAATCCACAAATGCAAATCAAAAAATAGCGTATTTTTTCTGCTGAAGGGTAAAAAATACGGAATATCCCCGGATATTTCTCAAAATCTCACCGTCTCAATCCCTATACTGCCACGATGGCTCGAACTGCTTTTGGGAGAACGACAAAGCGTGCCGGGGTCTGCCCAACGATCTCCCCGTCGACTTCAACCACCGCGGAGGGCGAGGAGTTCACCAGCACCTCTCTTCCTCGAAACCCAGCCACCTTTGGATATTCGAGAAGAGAACCATTGAAGATTCTGTAGACGTTGAAAAGAACATCGAGTTTGCTTACGTCGCCGATGATCGTGACATCCAGCAGTCCATCCTGTGGATCGGCGTTGGGCAGAGGAATCATGCCACCACCATTGAACCTACAGTTCCCAACGGCTATGGAAAAAGCCTTGCCTTTGTAAGATGTCTCCCCGTCTATCAGTACCTCCACAAGTGTAGACTTGTACTTGAGAAGACACTTAAACAGCTCAAAGAGATAGCTTCCTCTTGGCCGCTTCTTTCTTTTCCTGTTGGCGCGTTCTGTGACAAAGGCGTCATAACCCAATCCTGCGACGTTGACGAAGATGCGCTCATGAGTACCATCTTCGCCCTGCACAATTGCTACGGCTGCGTCCATCATGCGCGTTTTTTCTGCAAGAATCGCCTGTACCGATCGTTCGTGAGAAGCATCGAGACCGAGGGTTTTAGCCCAGTCGGTTCCCCTTCCCACAGGTATCGTGGCTACAACACATTCTGAGAGGGCCCCAGCTTTATGAAGACCATTAACGAGCTCATTGATGGTACCGTCTCCCCCAACTGCGATAAAGCGTCTGAACCCTTCCTTCGCCGCGTTTTCTGCTAACTCAACGATATGGCCGGGATATCTCGAGACGCTGGCTTGGAAGCTCAAATTGGATCGTATCAATAGAGGCTCAATCTCTTTCCATTGTTCGAGCCCTGTACCAAAAGCAGACGAAGGATTCACTATAACGTACCACTCCCCCAAAAAGACCCCTCCCTTCCAAGCCTTCGCCGAGGGGGATTACAAGATTGTGAGCATCGGCATCTTATGCTAACATAATGCAACTACGAGAGCTTTGAATTCATCCGGGAGGGCTTTTCGTGCTTCTCGAAAACGAAGGAAGAGTCCTTCCTTCGATCGCTGATCAACCTATGCCTCGGCAGTGTCAAGAAATCGCTGTAAAAAAGCCCTATATCTAAGCTTCCCCCCATGACAAGATACCTTCTTCCTGTTAACCATTCTTCGTTTATGTCTATCAGCATTGCACCTGCAAGCCTTATCAGTGACTTTTCATTAAAGAGATACGGAATTTCCTTTTCAACAGGCCTGTTCAAAAACCCTTCAACTTTTTCGTCCAGTTCTTTCGCTATCCTCGAAACGGTCTGCGGAGATATTTCCTCACCAGCGATCAGAATCCCTCACGATCATACAGCCTCACGAGCGCCGAGTGAGCGTCCATACAAAACGACCTCGAAGCCGCACGGACGCGGCGGAGAGCGAAGCTGAAGCACGACGCTGAATCTTCGCGTGGGTCGTTTTGTGGATGCGAAGGAGGGAAAAAGCGAGTGCTTGCTGTGTGAGCGTGGGGGATTCACCACTTCTTTTTCTTTCACATTGCAGAAAGCACGTTGTGCTTCGCTTTCTTCCTTGCTCACACTCACAA
>QNAP01000091.1 GCA_003641795.1 Thermotogae bacterium
CGTTCCCGCTTTTACGCACTGCAAAAAGACGGGTGAAGGTTACGCTATCTCCAGCTTTGAAATGCGCAACCCAATCTTCTTGCTTTCCTGACACGGCACCTTTGGTGGCTTCGTAAGCGTTGAATTCGCTTGGTATCCATCTGAAAAGACCGTCTCTGAATTCGCGGCTTTCGTAGACCCAGGTGTTCCCATAGACGAATTTCTCGAAATCAGAATAAACCGTTGGATGTGATGGAAGGATCTCACTCACAAAAACACCGTACTTTTTCGAGTAATTAGCTCTCCAGTCTTCCATAGATGCAAATATGTAAGTTGCCCCCCACCACAAAGGTTTCATGTTGTCCGTTGCGGGGAAGAGTATGTAAGGTTTGCCGTCAACAATCGTGATTGCATCTCGTGCTTTCCAATAGTCAAAGGGGGAGATGTTAAGCTGTTCTGCCCAAACTAACCGTCTGAATACGGGTAATATGTGGAGAGCTTCCGGATCGATATCCGTCAACGGGTGTGTAGCCATGATTTGGAGCTTCATCAGGTCGGCGTAAGTTGCGAAATCAAAGGTGGAATCAACCAGAATTTCACCTGTGGCAAAGATGTGACTCACAATGGTTTGAGTCAAACCAGGGAAAAGGTCAGAGCGGAGCTTGGAAACTATCGTGGTGCATACCGGCCCTGGTTGCAAAATACGCACTTCTACTGGTTTGAAATCATAGGAAACCTTTTCTGCGTGTTTGCCTAGGTTCCCGTCGATGTAGTACGTGCTGCCAACCCATCCTGCGACTCTGGCTATGCCCAATTCTTTGAAGATATCCCCTTCAAGGGTTCCATACTTGACCACGTGAGTGAGACCGTGATCGTCTACTTCGACCTTAAAGGGAACGTGAATGTGTTCAACGATCTGCTTTCCATCCTCTTCTTTTACCGCAAAAACTGGGTCGTATTTGACGGCTTCTACATCGAATTCGTCGCTGACAACTATCTTCTCTTCCTCAGTGAAGAGAAAGATGAGCAAGTCGTTTGAGGAAAGCTTCTTGTTGCCGTCGATGTCGTCAATCTGGAAGGGAATTTCGCGGTTTTGTGCATCCAGGACTCTCAAAGAATCCCAGTTTGCATCGAAGTCTTCGCCAACCAGCTCCAGGAGTTCCCACATACTTATCCTGAATGGTACGGGTGTGGATGTCTTTTGATCTGTGATGACGTTCAACGTCACGGCCGACGAAAAAACCAGAGCCGCACCGAGTAAAACTACCAGCACCCAAGCGGCTTTTCGCATGTTTCTACCTCCCTTCGGTTATATGAAACCGCTTACCTTATCAATAATAGCCCTTCCTCTCTCGTAAGTCAAGTGAAATTAACGGTAATTATGAACGATTTTTGAAAAATATTTTTGATAAGCTTTAAATAGCGTGAATTTCCGAATAGATACATAGTAAATTCTAAAGAAATTTAACGCAATACAAAGCTATGATGCAATATTTGGCTTTTAATGGTAATAATTACACATAATATGAATTAAATGAATTTGACAATGCCAGTCATTTGGTATAGATTATTCGACAGATGTAAGCGCTTACACATGGAGGAAGGTCCATGCCAACGATTGAAGATGTTGCCAAAGAAGCTGGGGTTTCCACGGCAACTGTTTCGAGGGTGGTCAACAACTCGGGGTACGTTTCGGAGCGTACAAAGCTACGTGTCTGGCAGGCAATCAAGAAGATTGGCTACACACCCAAAGAATCCGCAAGAGTACTTGCCAAACATAAAAAAATGTATCGCATCGCCGTTTGCATCAGTGAGAGGATACGAAAACTCTCCCAAGATAACATAGGCCAGTTTTATGGAGTGGTTGTGGAATCTATACGAAGGGCTTCTGGCGCTTGTGGGATGAAGCCGGGAATCGAGCTCATGGAAACAGTGGAAGACGAATACGATGGGTACATTCTTATAGGAGCAGACGTGGATCTGAAGGTCTTGAAAAAGTTCCGATCGATGAGGAAACCCTTCGTTTTAGTGGATCACTACATTCCGGGTCAAGTCATTGATTGCATCATAAGTGATGGGTATGACGGTGCTTACTATGCGGTGAGTTATCTCATAAAGAAGGGATTGACCCGAATTGTTCACATACATGCTCCTCTCAATGCTTACGGCTTCAGGAGTCGATATGATGGCTATCTCGCTGCTATGGAACACGGAGGCTTGATGCCCAAGACGTACGAGTACGACGATATTGCTAACAACATGCCATCGGTCGTGGAGATGATGCTCAGAACTTATGGATTGCCTCATGCGATCTTTGCGTCCAACGATATCGCAGCTATCAGAGTGATCACCGAGCTTAAGAAGAAAGGCATTCGGATTCCAGAAGATGTTTCAGTCATCGGCTTTGACGACATTGCGTGGGCGGAGACCTTCGATCCTCCTCTTACAACGCTTCGGGTTTTCAAAGACGAGATGGGAGTGCTCGCGTGCAACAGGTTGAGAGACCTGATCATGGGGGTAAATCTTCATCCAGTGAGGATTTCACTGTTTACGCGGTTCGTCAAGCGCAAGAGCTCTATATGAGCTCTCAAAATAAGGAAAAGGAGGAGAAAGCATGAGAAAGTTCGTGTGGATCGGCGTGTTGCTGACACTGGTAACGCTGGTTGGAGCCGTCACCTTGACTTTCTGGACCGCGCCCAACCCAAATCAGGAAGCATTTTGGAAACCACTGGTAGAACAGTGGAACAAAGAACATCCCGACGTTCAAATTGAGTGGAAAACCATCCCAGCGGCGGGGAGCTCCGAAGAGGCCATACTCACAGCTATCGCAGCGGGACAAGCTCCGGACATCTGTACCAACATATTCAGCGGATTTGCGGCACAGCTCATCGAGGAGGACGTGCTTGTACCCTTTGACGAAGAGTTCGGCAAAGACTTCTGGGTTCTCGTTGGAGCGCGTCAGATGGAATCGGTCATCGAAGGATGGGCGTACAAGGGACATCACTACGTGATACCCATCTACGCAAATCCGATGCTCATGTGGTGGAGAAAAGATGTACTTCAAGAATTGGGTTACGACAAACCTCCACGAACTTACTCTGAAGTTTACGAGCTGGCAAAGAAATACGCTGTTCCTGGTGAAAAGTACGCTATGATCGTCCTCAAGGGAAGGAATTGGTGGGACAGGTGGTTCGACTTCATCACCTTCTACTACGCAGCTAGTGGAGGAAAGGCCTACATCGACGTTGAGAAAGGCAAGGCTGTTTTCAACAACGAGTATGGAAAGAAAGTCGCAGAGTTCATCTACACTATGTTCAAGAACAAATGGACCGCCGTGGATTGGGGCGCAGAATTCGCACTGAACAATCTGAGAGCTCTGGGCAGTCTCATGGGACCATGGTCAATCAACTGGGCCAAGGAGAACTATCCTGACGTCTACAACAACCTGTGGCTTGCACCACCGCTTGTTCCCGATGATTATCCTACCAACGCGCCCATCAAGACCTTTGCCGACACCAAAGGGCTCGTGATGTTCAAGAGTTGTAAGCACAAGAAAGAAGCCTTCGAATTCATCAAATGGGTCTTCAGCAATCCACAGAACGATGTCAAATGGATTGAAAAGACCAAGATGCCTCCCGCTCGTGCAGACCTTGGAACCAACCCACTCTTTGCCAAATTCATGGAAGAAGATCCCTATTTTGCCGCCTATGCAAGCCAGGTCGGAAACGCGGTGCCACCTGCTCTGATTACCACCACTATCGACGTGCAGGAAGCCATGACTACTTTCTTGACAGAGCCCCTTATGTACCTAAAAGCTACGCCAGAAGAAGCGCTTTCCAAAGCGGTCAAAGAGATCAACAAATTGCTCTGGTAATCTCGACCACAAACGGGGAGGGGTATGATCCCCTCCCCGTTTTTTACATGAGGGGAGGGGTCGATTCTGAAAAAGGTGAGCAAACTACGCTTGAGAGAAGCGCTACTTGGGTGGCAATTTTCGGGTGTATATCTCGTGTACGCTGCGATCTTTTGGGGATATCCTTTTGTCTGGCTCTTGATACTGGCCTTTTCGAGGTGGAGATTTTTCGGAAAACCAAAGCCAATTGGTTTTGACAACTTCGTTCGGCTCTTTCAAGATCCCATATTTTGGAGGATCTTTTGGAACACGATGAACTTCATGGCATACTTCATTCCCATGGTGGTTTTGGGTGCCTTCCTGTTCGCATTGGCGCTTTCAAAAGTTAAGTATTTTAGAACTTTCTTCACCCTGAGCTTCCTCGTGGCAAACGTTTCTTCGGGGGTGGCATACTCGATTCTCTTTTCCAATCTGTTCTCAGAAACAGGTCCTGTAAACTCGTTTCTCTACAAAACCTTTGGAGTCACCATACCGTGGTTTAGCGATCCTCAACTCGCCCTCTTGTCCATTGCCATAATCGTGACCTGGAAGTTCATAGGATATTACGGCCTGATCCTTTTTGCGGGTATGCAGGCGATCCCCAAATCGCTTTATGAAGCAGCGGAACTCGATGGAGCCAGCAAATGGACGCAGTTTTGGAGAATCACCGTTCCTCTCGTCAATCCGGCGTTGACAACAGTTTTGGTCTTTGCAATAAATTTGACCTTCGGCATATTCACAGAACCATATATGATCACCGGTGGAGGTCCCATGAGAAGGACCCTCACCTTCTTACTCCACATCTACACCACCGCGTTCCAGAGAATGAATCCGTCGTATGCGGCGACACTCGCTATCGTTACCGGAGCTCTCAGTTACGGATGTGTGATCCTCGTGAGAAAGCTGGTGGAGAGAGAGGTGCATCTTACATGAAGACTCGGAAAAAAATCAAAGTGGGGACGATTTTGTTGTACATCATCATGTTCATATTGTCTCTCATATGGATATATCCGTACGTATGGCTTTTCTTGGCTTCAGTAAAACCCTCTGAGGAGATCTTCACGCGCTTCCTCCCAACGCAGTTGACACTGGAGCATTACCGTTTCATTTTCGAAACAGCGACACGGATGGAAAGACCTTTTGTAAGGGCGCTCCTTAACAGCATTTTCATTGCCTTTACCATTACCTTCTCCGTGGTCTTCACCTCGGCATTCATAGGGTACGGCCTTTCAAAACTGAGGTATAGGGGAAGGAATGCCGTCTTCAATTTCATCATCTTTCAGATGCTCTTTCCTGGCTTCATGTTTGTCGTCCCCCTCTTCGTGCTGATAAGAACTTTAGGGCTTTTGAATACGTACTCTGCCGTAATACTTCCGAGTCTCATCAGCGCTTGGGGTGTCTTCATGTTTGCTCAGGCTTACAAGGCTATACCTCAAGATTACATAGAGGCGGCGAAGATGGACGGTGCGAGCACATTTTGGATCATCCTTCGTGTGATGCTGCCGCTCACACGCTCGACCGCATCCATCGTGGGACTTTTCACCTTTATTGGTGCGTGGGATAACTTTATGTGGCCACTCATCGTGATGAAAGATTATTATAAAATGCCGTTGGCTGTTCTGCTTGCCAGCTTCAATCACGAGTACGGGTCATATGTGGGACCGTTAATGGCGGGAGCTGTAATACAAACGATACCAATGGTCTTTATATTTCTTGCGTTCAGGAAGTACTTCTTGCAAGGAATATCCATGTCTCTCAAATAAGGAGGAGGATGTCGAGTGGAACTCAGACTGAAAAGGCACCCTGCCAATCCTCTGCTTTCTCCGGTATCTTCACATCACTGGGAAAGCAGATTCGTCTTCAACCCTGCCGTGGTGTACGACGGCGAACTCTTTCACATGCTCTACAGAGCTCAAGGTGAGGACATGGTATCGAGGCTCGGATACGCGGTCAGTCACGATGGTATTCATTGGAATCGGATGGAGAAACCCATCTTCTCTCCCGCCACTCAGCAAGAGCTTTATGGCGTGGAGGATCCGAGAATAACCAAGCTCGAGAATCACTACTACGTGGTCTATACGGCCTACTCGCCGTCTGGGATATACGTATCTTTAGCACGTACTAAGAATTTCTTTATTTATGAGAGACTGGGTGTGGTTCTCCCAGAGAGCCCCAACAAGGATGCGGCACTCTTTCCAGAAAGGATCAACGGTAAGTACGTTTTAATCCACAGGATCGAGCCTGACATATGGTTGGCCTTCTCCGAGGATCTCGAAAATTGGGGTGATTATGTTTCCATTGCTGGACCGAGAAAAGGATACTGGGATAATTTGAAAATAGGAGCTGGTGCCCCTCCTATCAAGACGGAATACGGATGGCTTCTCCTTTACCACGGTGTGGAGGACACGCCAAGGCCGACCTACCGATTGGGGTTCATGCTTCTCGATTTAGAGGATCCCAGAAAAGTATTGAAACGCTCTGAAGAGCCGATACTCGAGCCTGAAGAAGAGTGGGAAATCTTTGGTGGTGTGCCCAACGTGGTCTTCAGCGATAGCCTCGTGGAGTACAAGGATTTGTATCTTGTACACTACGGGGCAGCCGACAATCATATAGCCCTGGCTTACATCGAAAAAGAGGCGGTGTTAGAATGGATTAGGCGTTGACTCTCGGTCGAACCAGGGGTGGTGTGCTTGATAGGACCGATTGTAGTGTTGGGTGCCGGTAGTTGGGGAACTGCCCTGACGCGCCTTTTAGCACAAAAAGGTTTTGAAATGTGGCTTTGGGTGAGGCGAAAAGAACTCGCAGAAAAACTCCAAAACACCAGGGAGAATGTAGAATACCTCCCTGGTGTTTTCCTTCCGAGAAATGTGAGAATCTTCACCTGCTTTTCTGATCTTTCTGTTCCCAAACCTTTGGTAATTGTGGCGGTCCCCAGCTTCGCCGTACGTGAGATCGTGAGACGTTTCTTGGAGGAAGTGAGCAAAACGATCGAACCTATCGCTTTTGTGAACCTCGCTAAGGGACTTGAAAAAAATTCGTTGAAGACCATGTCAGAGGTCATAAAAGAGGAGACGCACTCGAAGCGAGTCTTCACTTTGACGGGCCCTTCCCACGCAGAAGAGGTGGGACGAGACTTCCCCACAGCCGTGGTCTTAGCGGGTGAAGACCTTGAGGTGGGACAGAAGTTGCAGAGGATCTTCATGACAGATCGGTTCAGAGTTTACCTTTCAAATGATCTAAAAGGTGTTGAATACGCCGCAACGGTGAAAAACATGATAGCTATTGCATCAGGTATCTCCGACGAGTTGGGATATGGTGACAACTCCAAAGGAGC
>QNAP01000092.1 GCA_003641795.1 Thermotogae bacterium
GGATGCGAACGAGGGAAAAAGCGAGTGCTTGCTGTGTGAGTGTGAGGGTTTCATCACTGTTATATGGTTAGGAGAGTTCGGATCGTTATCTTGTTCGCTCCCAGGTGGCAAATATCTGCGTGTCATGTGCCTTTTTCCGCTGTTTCATAAAATATAGAACGTGGCTCTTCCAATTTGAAGTTCATCTTGCCGATCCATAACTTTCCAAATATAGCTTCCTCATGGCGGCTATCTCGTCTTCTTCCAGTTCGGGAGGGGATTGACGAGGAGACAAGCTCTTCAAGATGTACGCAATTTCAGCACTTTTCTCCAATATCTCGGCAGCAGTATAAGCTTCTCTCAAGCTCCTCCCCACCGCTACCGCGCCATGATTTGCAAGTAAAGCGGCGAATCTATCTTGCAAAGCTTCTACAACGTTCAACGCCAGCTCTGCCGTACCAAGTGGTGCGTAAGAGGCCACACGTATCCTCCCCCCAATTATCTGCGCTTGATCTTCCGTATAGCAAGGTATCTCCGTCCTTGCTGCTGCGAAGGCGCTGGCGTAAATGCTGTGTGTGTGCACCACGGCGTTGATTTCTGGAAATCTGCGGTAGATCTTCAAGTGCATCAACAACTCAGTGGAGGGCTTACGTCTGTTTTGCAAAGGCTTTCCATCTTCGAGGGAGACGGGTACTATATCCTCGGACGTCAGTAGTTCATAGGGCATTCCGGAAGGCGTTATCCAAACGATCGCTCCTTGCCTGAGGCTGAGGTTTCCCCATGTACCTCTTACGAGACCAGCTTTCTGGACCTTCAAAGCCGTTTCGATGAGTTCTTCGCACGGCTTGGGCACTTCCACTCCCCCCTCACAGCTCTTCCGATTCGCCGAATATCTCCGCCATGACACGATAAATGGTGCTATCGTACTCCAACACGGTTTTCATCGCTTTGAGCGCGAGTCTTCTCCGCATCTGAAGCGGGACATCACCACAGGACCAGAGGCTTTCGAGCACGAAGTCGTAATCCGCAGGATCGACCAACACTATCACATCTCGATAGTTCTTGGCAGCTGCCCTTATGAGAGCGACTCCGCCTATATCTACGTGTTCGAGTAATTCAAACTCGTTTCTTGTCTTGCTCGCCACTTCAGGAAATGGGCGCAGATTGATCACCACCATGTCGATGGGCTCGATGCCCATCTCTTCCTGCTGAACTGCGTGTTCACGTTTCGCCTGCACACCCAAAAGCGCGGCGAAGATCTTGGGATGGAGTGTCTTCACCCTTCCATTCAAAAGTTGAGGATATCCGGTGATCTCTGAAACGGAGGTTACATCTATCCTCGCTTCTCTCAAATGCGATACGGTACCCTCTGTAGCGAGGATCACAGCACCGTATTCTTCCAACTTCCGTGCCAGTTCCACAACTCCGGTTTTATCTGAAACGCTGATCAAAACACGCTTGATATTCATGATCAAGCCTCCCCACAGTGAACTGCTTTCAGAGTTGTCCTCAAACGGTCGGGGTGGTTCCTCCCCGAGTTGATCACCGTGATAAAATTAGAATACCACGAAATCGGAGAGTTGATGGTGCATGAGAATTCTTTTAACCAATGACGATGGGATAACCGCCCCTGGCATCCAACTTTTGGCCAAAGAATTGAGAAAGAAATACGAGGTCTTGGTAGTAGCTCCCGCGCAAGAGATGAGTGCTTCGGGTCATGCTATCACCATTCGCATGCCTTTGTGGGTGAAAGAAGAGTACGTTGGGAAAACGTTTCTCGGCTATTCTGTGGTTGGAACACCCGCTGATTGTGTCAAACTGGGACTCGATGTGTTGAGCCCAAAACGAGTGGACTTAGTAATCAGCGGACTGAATCGAGGGCCGAACCTTGGAACAGATATGCTCTACTCGGGTACCGTTTCTGGAGCGCTGGAGGGTGCGTTACAAGGGGTACCCTCCATGGCTGTGTCCATGAGCGGATGGGGCGATCCGCATTATGAGACGGGTGTACACGCTGTGAAATTCTTGATCGAGAACTTCCCGTGGAAGGGGATACCCGAATTCCGCGCTTTGAACGTCAACGTACCTCCCATCGAAGTGGAAGAACTCAAGGGATACAGATTGACCAAGCAGAGTAAGAGACGCTACCGAGATTACTTTGAAGCCAGAAGAGATCCGTTCGGTAACACGTACTACTGGATGTTAGGAGAAGTCGTGGAAGATGACGATGATCCCGAGTCCGACTACCTCGCCGTTAAGGAAGGGTATGTTTCCATCACTCCCATCACTGTTTTTATGACCGATCATAAGTTACTTGAAGAGCTGAGGAGGCGATTCATTTTTGGAGATAAAGATCATAGGTGATCCGGTGCTGCGGAGAAAGGCGAAAAGGGTGAATTTTTTTGACTCCGCTTTGAGAACGCTTATAGGTGAAATGGTACGGAAGATGTACGAGAGCGCCGGCGTGGGTTTGGCCGCTCCACAGGTGGGACTTTCTATCGCTCTCTTCGTTTTCGATGACCAATCAGGAGAGGGAGCGAAGGAGGTCGTCAATCCCGAGATCGTTCAAACCTCGAGTGAAACCCTTCTTGGAGAAGAAGGGTGTCTGAGTGTTCCTGGAATCTACGCAGACGTGGAACGGTACCGATGGATCAAAGCCACGTATTACAATCGTTACGGGCAGCTCAAAGAAATAGAACTTGAGGGCTATCCGGCTCGCATCTTTCAACACGAATACGATCATCTACAGGGTGTCCTCTTCATCGACAGGCTACCCAAGGAAACCAAAGCTATTCTCAAACCGAAACTTCTCAAGCTCGCAAAGTCATCGAAGGGTGTGACGGGTAGTCGATGAGATACGTATTTCTCGGTACCGGCGAGTTCGGCGCTGGATGTTTGGCATGTTTGGTGCATCTCCTTCCGCCGGTTGCTGTCTTCACCCAACTTGACAGACCCGCAGGAAGGGGGCGGAGACCTTTTCCTCCACCCGTTAAGCAAGTGGCCTTGGAAAAGGGGATCAAAGTCGAACAACACGATAGTATCAACAAAGGAGAAGGTTGGTTTTCGTTAGTCAACTGCGAACCCGATGCGATAATCGTGGCCGATTTTGGCCAGATACTCTCCTCGAAAGTTTTGAATCTACCGGATCTCGGTTGCTTTAACGTTCATCCCTCCTTGCTTCCCAAATACAGGGGAGCCACCCCCATTCAAAGGGCGTTACAACGAGGAGAGAGTAGGACAGGTGTGACCATCTTCAAAGTGGTGAAAGAACTCGATGCTGGTCCCATAGTGCTTCAAGAGAAAGTTCTCATAGACTTCAACGATAACTTCAAGAGTTTGCAGCAAAAACTGATAAACAAAGCCTGTGAGCTTTTAAAGAAACTGTTGGAAATGCTTCAAGAGGGGCATCAGGTAGAGTTCAAACCTCAAGATCACTCAAAGGCGACCTATGCGCCAAAACTTTCGCAAGGCGATCTCTACGTGAACTGGTTTGAAGAAGCCAAGAATGTCAGAAACCAAATACGCGCTCTCGATCCCTCACCGGGAGCCAGAACGGTTCTGAAAGATTCCGTTGTCAAGTTCTTCGATGCTTGGGGATTGGAAAATGTTCAAGAAACTCCCGGTAAGATATTGACGGTCACGAAGGAAGGCATGCTCGTTTCTGCCGGTAGGGGCGCTGTCTGGATAGGAAGGATTCAGTTTCCAGGGGGGAGAGTTTTGACCCCATGGGAAGCAGCGAACGGAAGAAAACTGAGTGAAGGAGATGTGTTCCATGTCCGTGGTCACACGCAACGGTGATGGTGGTGTTACCAGATCGCTGAACGGAAAGATCGTGAGGAAAGATCATCCGATCATAGAGTTCTTCGGCACCATCGACGAACTCAACAGTTTTTTGGGGCTCGCAAAGATCCACGTAGGGAGTAAGGAGAAGGAAATAGTGAAAAGGGTTCAGAGAACCCTTTTCAAAGTGGCGGCGCGTGTGGGAGATCCGGAGCGTTACCCGGACGTGTCAGACGATACGAGTTGGGTGGAAGAAGTGATAACATCACTGGAAGAAAGGGTGGGGACTGACGACTTCGTGGTTCCGGGCGCGTCAGAAGCGGCAGCTCTGCTGGACGTCTGCAGGACTGTTACCAGGAGAGCCGAGAGGAGGTTGACAACAATCCTCCGCGGTGATCCAAGACTTTTGAATGCCCAGATCTTTCTCAACAGACTTTCAGACATGCTTTTCTTGCTGGCCAGATCTGTGGAAAGATCGAATCAAGAGTGACACCACTCGTTCGTAGGAGGTAGGGTTGGATGGCAACGGATACCAGAGTTGAATTCAACGATCTCGTTATTTACGAGGTATTTGCACGGGCGTATTCGAATGCGGTGGGACAGCAACTGAAATCGGTCGCGGAAGACCTTCCAAGACTCAAAGCGTTGGGAGTGACGACGATTTGGCTCATGCCTATCCATCCCACAGGAGAGAAGGACAGGAAAGGGGAGTTGGGATCACCGTATGCCATAAAAGACTATTACGTCATTGACCCGACGATAGGTGACGAAAGACAGCTGAGAGAGCTGGTAGATCGGGCACACGAACTCAAGATGGGAGTCATCATGGATATGGTGCTCAATCACTGTGCGACCGATGCAGAGATCGCTATAAAGCATCCCAATTGGTTCATGAAAGATGGAAACGGCGATCCTTCAAGAAAAGTGGACGACTGGGAAGACGTTTACGATTTCGACTATACGAATCCAGAGGTTGCCGACTACATAGTCAGGATGATGAAATACTGGGTCAGAGAATTCGATATCGACGGTTTCAGATGTGATGTTGCTGGACTGGTACCCCTTCCTTTTTGGTTGAGAGCCAGGAGAGAACTCGCCGAGGTGAAAGAAAAGTTGCTCTGGCTTTCGGAGACTCATGATCCACACATGTACGAAGCCTTTGACGTAACTTACGATTACGATGGTTACTACAGGTTCCGCGACGTTCTGGACAAAAAGGCATCGCTTCATGAGTATTTGGACTACATCGCGAGTCAGAACGATTTCTACCCACCAAATTACATAAAGATGCGTTTTCTTGAAAACCACGACCAGGTAAGGGTCGCCTCGTTGATCGAAGACGAGTTGATTCTCAAAAACTGGGCAACATGGCTCTTTACTTGCAAGGGAATACCACTGATTTACAATGGCCAAGAATACGGCCTTGAAGAGAAACCGGATATATTCAACGAGTACTTCATCCCGTGGGAAGACGGCAAGGAAACACTTTATACTTTCTACAAGCGTTTGGGGCACCTTCGAAGCTCCTCATGGGTGATCAGAAGAGGAGCTTTCACCCTTTTGAAAAACAGTCGACCAGAAGGCGTGATAAGCTTTCTTCGCCACAGCGGTAGGAGATGGATATTGGCCGTTCTCAACGTTGATGGAAAAGAAGAGCCGGTGGAGATCTATTTCGGTGAACTAACAGACGATGCGTGCTTTCATGCCCGGGAAATGCTGAGTGACGAATACTACCGCTTGAAGATAACCAAAGGCAAGGCTGTCATAGAGTCTTCGCGTGAGCCTTTGATTTTCTCGGGTTATGCGGGGTGCTGAGATGGCAATAGGTTACGGGACACTGGAACTAAGGCTCTTCGGTGTATCCTCTCTAAAGGAGAAACGTAATATCACCAAGAGTCTGCTCAACGACATACGCAAGCGTTTCAACGTGTCGGTGATAGAATCCGGGGCGAACGATTCCAAGCTCGTGTTGGAGATATCCTATGCTCTTGTGGCTCGAACGAGGGCCGAGGTAGATGCTATCAGTGAAAGCCTTGTACGTTTCATCGAAGACTTCAAGGGCTACCAGATCGTGACTGAAAGGAGGGAATCTTGGTGAATTTGAAACTGAAAGGGGCGTTTTTCGCGCTTTTCTTTGTTTTCGTCTCTGTGATACTTGGTGTGGATCTTTCCATACTTCCTACGGGTTTTGCCATAGTGAGAGAACGGGTTCAACTTTCAGTTGGCAGTAATGTCGTCAAACTCTTTGTAAAGCCGGATCCAAAGCTGGTGTTCATGACACCCGATCTTGGAAGGGTGAACTTCCTTAACGAGTCCGTCATTCGGGTCGATTCAGATGCCGCCACTCAAGCTACTTTGCTTTACTTCACAAAGTCCTTTACCTGGAAAGCATACCACTTGTTGGACCTCTCCGGTGATTTTCAAAGCGTTGCGGTGATCAACTCCCGTGAACGTTTTAAAGGGAACGTCTTCCTTTGTTGGGGAGTCTACCAAGACCAATTTGCAAGAGGGCAGTTTAAAGCTGCCATCGTCGGAAAAGGAGAAGAAGTTCTTGAAACAACGGAAACTCTGAGATGTTTGGAACTTGGAGAAACGGGATTCGATGAAGATTGGAACGAGTTCTCTTTGCTCAAACTCTCGACCGCGTGGAAGCGATTGAACGTGTTGGAAACCTTTGGAGACGTGAAGGATCAACCTTTGAAAGCAAGAGCAGTTGCCGAGAATGTTTTGAGCATGGATCTTCCTCCAGGTGATGTTTACGTTTTCGACAGAGGGGTCTTTGCAGGTATCGCCAGGTTGGAAGGTATGTCGAAGGGTCAGCGCCTTGAAGTGACTTACGGAAATGCGTACGATGTGAGAGGGAGCAGAATAACAGTAGAGGAGAAAAGGCTGGATTCTTCTACCAGACAAAAATTGGTTAGGTTCTCCGTTCGTAATTACGGCAGTGAAACAAGGGAAGTAGTGGTGGTGGATCACGTACCTATCGACAGCAGAGTTGTTGCGAGCGAACTCCCCTTTGAAAGACCAACGGCCGGCACCGTCGTCTTTCGATTTGTACTCGATGCGGGAGCGGAGTTCGCATTCGAATACCAGGTGGAGTACCACCAGAGATGAAAGATGGTTGTGAAGGCTGTACCCAAGGAGATTTTCAAAGTGGTGAAGTCTCTCGTTACCGAGGATCGTTTTTCTCACATGTCGAGGGTAGCCGAGTGGTGTCTCAAGATTGCGGCTTCTCATGGTTTACGAGACGATCGGTTAGTCCTTGCTGCTTTCTCGCACGATATGTTCAGAGATGTCAAACCTGGGATCTTGGTAAAGCTCGCTCGATTCTACAAGATAGAGGAAAAGCGTTATTACTTCTCACGTCCGGTTCTACTGCACGGCCCTGTGGCCGCTAAGTACATGAAAAGACGTTTCGGCATCGACGATGAGGTTTTCGAAGCA